>CANPWI010000010.1 GCA_947584125.1 uncultured Clostridia bacterium | reverse complement strand
AGAAAGAGTAGATAAAGAAATGGAAATACTAAAAGCACAAGCTATGAATGAAGGAAAACCAGCAGAAATAGCTGAAAAAATGGTACAAGGAAGAATAGGAAAATTCTACGGAGAAATTTGTTTAGTAGAACAACCATTTGTAAAAGACCCAAATATTAAAGTAAAACAATTAGTAGAAGAAAAAGGTGCTAAAATAATAAAATTCGTTAGATTCGAAAAAGGTGAAGGTATCGAAAAGAAAGAAGAAAACTTTGCAGAAGAAGTAATGAATCAATTAAAATAATTTAATAAATACTATGTTAAAGCTCTCTTAAATATTTAAGAGAGCTTTTTGAAAAATACTAATTTATGTTTTTATAAATAGGAGAAAAATATGAAGAATAAATTAAGAATAAAAAATATGAAAAGATTTAGTTTAGTTTTATTAAGTTTAGTAATTATTGCAACTATTTTTATAGGACTTTTTATAAAACAAAAAGAAGTACAATCGAAAGAAGTTTCTGCAGATATAATTGAAGAAGATATACAAGAAAATATAGAGCAAGAAAAAGTAAGCAGTATGTCATTAATTATGGTAGGAGATTATTTAATACATAGTAGTGTTTATAAAGATGCAAATAAAAATGCAGGATATAATGGATACGATTTTAAACCAATGCTTACATATATTAAGGAAAAAGTAAGAAATTATGATTTAGCATATTATAATCAAGAAACTATTTTAGGAGGTTCAGAATTAGGATTATCAAATTATCCAAATTTCAATTCACCTTATGAAGCAGGAGACGGTATGGTAGATGCAGGATTTAATTTAGTTAGTCTTGCAACAAATCATACAATGGACAGTGGAAGTAAAGCAGTATTAAATTCAAGAGCATATTGGGATAAACAAGAAAATGTTTTAGCAGTTGGAAGCTATAGTTCTTTTGAAACACAAAATGAAATACAAATAAGAGAAAAAAATGGAATTACTTATACAATGTTAAACTATACTTATGGAACAAATGGAATGTCAGTACCAAGTGGGAAAGAATATTTGGTAAATGTTTGGCCAACAGATTTAACGATAAATGACCCTGAGAAAGACCAAAAATATCAAGCATATAAAGAAAAAGTAAAAGAAGATATTAATAAGGTAAGAGACAAAGTAGATGTATTAATAGTTGCTATGCACTGGGGAGTAGAATATACAACAACTCCAACAAAATATCAAGTAGATGAAGCAGAGTTTTTAGCAAGTCAAGGAGTAGATATTATAATTGGAACACATCCTCATGTTATTCAACCAGTTACTTGGATAGACGATACATTAGTAGTATATTCATTAGGAAATTTTATATCTGCCCAATATCAAGATGATAACTACAATAAAGCAGTAGGTCTTATGAGTTCATTAAAAATAACAAAAACAACAAAAGGAGAAGATGTTTCTATAAAAATAGATGACATAGAAAATGAATTAATATATACATATTATAATCAATCATCATGGAGTGGTTTTAAAGTAATACCATTTAGTAGTAAAGACATATCAAAATATTTACCTAAATATAAAAGTGTATATGAAACATATAAAAGCATCGTACAAAAATATGATGAAAAAATGGCTGTAGTGCCATTATATGAAGAATAAAAAAAGTGTCCCCAAAATATCAGGGACACTTTCGGTTTTACATCACATCTTTACATCTTTTTCCATCGATTAATATCTTTCTTACACTCACGGATATACTGCTTTTTCATTTTATCGTATATATACAAAAGAAATAATATCGCTCCTGCATAAAACGAGATGACGAATAGAAAATATATAATATGTTCATGATACAATCTATACATCATTGATCCATATGCATTATTTTTCACATAATTTTCCATCTTGTTTACTGCTTCATTATAACCAGGACTTGCTTGGTGTGTATAATACTCAGTTTCGACCGAGTAAATTCGATCATCTTGCAGACTTGCAAGTGTCCAAATAGCAGAAAAAATCGGAACATAAAGAATTTGCAAAGTTATTATTGCTAATGCAATAATGATTTTCAAATTCCGTATTTCTCTTGCATATCGTTGAGGGATGCTTTCTGTGAGCATTTTTTCCCTCAACTCCTCGTGAGTTAAAACTCTCCTTCCATTAAGATAAGTAACGCGTTTTTTCCTTTTTGATGTTCTCTCTGTTGTTGTCATAAGTAAAACCTCCTAAATATATTTTTTTATGTATACATTATACCATATTTTAGAAAAAAAATCAAATTTAAAAAAAGTATTTGACTTTTTTATAGAATTAGTAGATAATATTAATGTAAAAACTTTAAGAAAATAAAATGAGAAAAACAAAGGGAGGAATTTTTAAATGTACATTTTTAATAGAATTACTGTTAATCCACAATTACCAAAAAGGATTAACAAACTTTCAGAAATTGCGAATAATCTTTGGTGGTCTTGGAATACGGATTTTTTAAAAATATTTAAGGAAATTGATATAGATTTATGGGAAAGTGTTTCTAAAAATCCGGTTAAATTCTTAAAATTAGTTTCACAAGAAAAATTAGAACAAGCAGAAAAAAATGTTAATATTTTAAAACAATATGATAAAATTGTTAATGACTTTGAAGGATATATGAATAGTAAAAATACTTGGTTTTCAAAAAATTATCCAAATAATAAAAATGACTTAATAGCATATTTTTCAGCAGAATATGGGTTAGATGAAATATTACCAATATATTCAGGAGGATTAGGAATATTATCAGGTGACCATTTAAAATCTGCAAGTGATTTAGGTTTACCTTTTGTTGCAGTTGGGTTATTATATAAAAATGGATATTTTCACCAAAGTATAAATAAATATGGAGAGCAAGAATCAATTTATAACAACATAGATTTAGATAATTTACCAATAGCACCTGTTAAAGATGAAAATGGTAATGATTTAATTATAAATGTAAAAATGCCAAGAAAAAGATTATATTTAAAAGTATGGCAAATAAAAGTAGGAAGAATAAATTTATATTTATTAGACTCTGATATAGAAGAAAATACAGATGAAGATTATAGAGAGGTCACATTAAGACTATATGGTGGAGACCAAGAAATGAGAATAAAACAAGAAATAGTTCTTGGAATGGGAGGAGTTAATTTATTAAGAACACTTGGACTTAACCCAACTATTTACCACATGAATGAAGGACATTCATCTTTCCTAATATTAGAAGTTATAAAAAATATAATGAAAGAAAAGAAAGTATCATTTGAAATCGCTAGAGATATAGCATCTTCAAAAACAGTATTTACAACACATACACCAGTACCAGCAGGAAATGATATATTCCCAATAGATTTAGTAGAAAGATATTTTAAAGATTTTTGGCCAAGAATAGGATTAGATAGAGAAGAATTTTTAAAATTAGGAATGAAACCAACAGAGAACCTAGAACCAGGATTTAATATGGGTATATTAGCTCTTAAAATTTCAGGAAAGAAAAATGGAGTAAGTAAACTTCATGGAGCAGTTTCAAGAGAATTATTTGGAGAAGTATGGCCAAACATTGCTGCAAACGAATCACCAATTACTCATGTTACAAATGGTATACATACATGTAGTTGGCTTGCACCAAATATGAAAGAATTATATAACAAATATTTTATACCATATTGGCAGGACAATATGCATAAAGACGAAGTATGGGAAAAAGTAAATGAAATACCAAATAAAGAATTATGGGAAGTACATAAAAACAGAAAAGAAAAACTATTAAAGTTTGTAAAAGAAAATGTAAGTAATAGACTAAGAAGAAATGGAGTAAGTTATGACGAAATTAATCAAATAACTTCAAAATTAAATCCAAATGCTTTAACAATTGGATTTGCAAGAAGATTTGCAACATATAAAAGAGCAACATTAATATTTAGAGATTTAGAAAGAATAACACAAATATTAAATGATGAATCAAGACCTGTACAATTAATATTTGCAGGTAAAGCACATCCAGCAGATAAAGAAGGTCAAGATTTAATAAAATATATACATGAAATTTCAATGAAACCACAATTTAAAGGAAAAATATTCTTATTAGAAGACTACAGTATAGAGGTAGCAAGATACTTAGTAAGTGGTGTAGATGTTTGGTTAAATACTCCAAGAAGACCAATGGAAGCATCAGGAACAAGTGGACAAAAAGCTTCTGTAAATGGAGTTGTAAACTTTAGTGTATTAGACGGTTGGTGGGCAGAAGGATATAATTCAAAAAATGGTTGGCCAATTGGAACAAATGCAGAATATGACTCTTACAACATTCAAGATGATGCAGATAGCAATAGCATTTATACAACATTAGAAGGAAAAGTAATACCAACATACTATAATCAAGATGAAAATGGAATATCAGAACAATGGATGGAATTAATGAAAAATTCAATAATGTCTACTGGTGGAAAATATAGTATGGCAAGAATGGTAGTAGATTATACAGAAAAATTATACATGCCTCTTTGCGATTTAACAAATAAATATTATACAAATTTAGAAAGTGTTATGGAATATTCTGAATGGAAGAAAACAGTTAATTTAAGTTGGGATAAAATAAAAATTACACAAAATAATAATATGAACGACATAACAATAGATGCAGGAAATAATATAGATGTTTCTTGTAAAGTAGAATTACCAAATATAGATATAGAAAACATTGAAGTACAAGTTTATTATGGAAAAATAATGGATAATGGTATAGTATCTGATATAAGAATAATACCAATGACATTAGATAAAAAAGATGATGAAAATAAAGTTTATGAATTTAAAGCAAAAATAGAACTTTTAACAGGTGGAAATTATGGATACACATTTAGAGTTATGCCAAAACATAAAATGCTTTTAGATTCAGCTAACTTAAATTTAGTAAAATGGACTGAAAATTAAATTATTAATATCTTTTACAAGTATTGGGGCGATTAAAATCGCCCCTTGTATTTTTTTTATATAAATGATATAATTATGTACACTATTATAAAAGGAGAAAATTATGAAATCTAAAATATTAAAAATAATTGTATTAATAACAATAGTCTTAATGATATTATTTATAATACTATGCAATAGTGTAGATATGCAAGAAATAGAATATACACTAATGGATGATATTGATTATACTGAAAGTTTGGAGAATATTAAAAATCCAGAAAGAGGATTTTATAGTACAGCATTTTTAAAATTAATGCCATCAGGAAGTAAACCATCTAATTCTGGTGCTAATTTAGTACATTTAAGGGTTGATATTGGAAATTTTTCAAAGGCAGTTAATGGAATAGAGGATATGGAATTTACAGAAGATGCATTAAATGCATTAGATCAAACATTTTCAAATATTAGAGTTAAAGGTGGAAGTGTTATTATTAGATTTGCTTATGATGGATTTAATGGACATGCAAATTTAGAACCTTCTTTAGATATGATATTAAAACATATTTCGCAATTAAAACCTGTATTTGAAAAAAATAAGGATGTAATTGCTTATGTTGAATTAGGATTTTTTGGACCTTGGGGTGAGATGCACACAAGTAAAGTATCTAGCACAGATAATGTTAGTAAAGCTATAGATGTAATGTTAGATACAGTTCCAGAAACAATAAAAATTGGTGTAAGAACACCAAACTACTATGTTAAATGGCTAGGAATTGATAGAAATAATTTAAATGAAAATATTACTAAAAAAGGAACAGATGCATATAGAGTTGGTCTATATAATGATGGATATTTAGGTTCAGAAAGTGACCTTGGAACATTTGCAAATAGAGAAATAGAAATTGCATGGCTTGAAAATCAAGCAAGACATACATTTTATGGAGGAGAGGTTGTAGCAAATTATGCTAGTAAAACTCCTTTAAATACTGTAGAATATATGTCAAAAGAAGCATTTAGAACACATACAACATATCTAAATTCAGAATGGAACAATACTGTAATTAATGCATGGAAAAACGAAATATATAATGGAGATGATGATGTTTATAAAGGAAAAGATGGATATACATATATTGCAAACCATTTAGGATATAGATTTGTTTTAAGAAAATCAGAAATTGTAAATAAAATAGAGGCAAATGAATCATTAAAAATAAAATTACAAATTGAAAATGTTGGTTTTGCAAATTTAATTAATGATAAAATTGTAACATTAATATTAGAACAAGATGGAAAAAAATATGAAATACCTACAAACATAAATCCTACAGATTGGAATTCAAAAGAAATTTCAAATGTAAATTTAGATGTTAAATTACCTGAAAATATAAATTTAGGTGAATGGAAAATATATTTAAGAATTTCACAATCTGGTAATATGGAAACAGACAATAACTATAAATGCATTCAATTTGCAAATCCAAACATTTGGGAAGAAACTTTTGGAGCAAATTACATTGGAAAAGTCGAAATATCAGAGGTAACAATAAAAACACCAGTAGATGAAAGCAATAATGAAATAGGTGGAAACACAATTACAGAAAACAACTCTAATAAAAATGACAATGAAATTGTAGATGATAGTACTAATAAAAACGACAACGAAATTACAGATAATAATACTAATAAAAATGATAATGAAATTACAAATAATAATAATATAACTACAGAAAATACAGATAAAAATAATAATGAAAAAGCTGATACAAATAAAAATCAAAATAATGGTGTAGGAAATAATACAATAAAAACTGAAACTGTAAATAAAAATACAAACATAAAGAATAGTAAAGATACAACTATTGCTTCAAAGAATTTACCAAAAACAGGAGAAGATTCACATATAATTCTAATTTTAATATTTGTATGTATAGTAAGTATGATAACATTTGCAATAAAGTTAAATAAAATAAAATAACCTTACAAACATTTGTTTACAAATTACAATATATATGATATAATGAAATAGTAAACAAATGGAGGTGAGATTGTGAGCATTTATTGTTGTATAGATTTAAAAAGTTTTTATGCATCTGTTGAATGTAGAGAAAGAGGTTTAAATCCACTAACTACAAATTTAGTTGTAGCAGACAAATCCCGTACAGAAAAAACAATATGTCTTGCAGTTAGCCCAACACTTAAAAAATATGGAATTCCAGGAAGAGCAAGATTATTTGAGGTAATACAAAAAGTAAAAGAAATAAATATACAAAGAAAAAATAAAGCTAAAAATCACGAATTTATAGGTTCTTCTTATAATTATGAAGAACTAATGAAAAATACAAATATAGAATTAGATTATATTGTTGCACCACCTAGAATGGCAAAGTATATGGAATACAGTACACTAATATATAGTATATATTTAAAATATGTTTCACCAGAAGATATATACCCATATTCTATAGATGAAGTATTTATTGATATTACAAATTATTTAAAAACATTAAAAGCTACTCCTAGACAAATGGTAACAGCTATGATATATGATGTATTTGAAACAACAGGGATAACAGCAACAGCAGGAATTGGAACAAATATGTATTTAGCAAAAATTGCAATGGATATAGGAGCAAAGAAAATAAAAGCTGATAAAAATGGTGTTAGAATAGCAGAACTTGATGAAATGAGATATAGAAAATTGCTATGGAGTCATAGACCAATAACTGATTTTTGGAGAGTAGGAAAAGGGTATGCAAAAAAATTAGAACAATATAATATGTACACAATGGGAGATGTAGCTAGATGCTCAGTTAAAAATGAAGATTTATTATATAAATTATTTGGAATAAACGCAGAATTGTTAATAGACCATAGCTGGGGATATGAACCTTGTACTATGAAGGATGTAAAAAATTTTAAGCCAGCATCAAATAGTATAAGCTCAGGTCAAGTATTACATTGTCCATATAATTATGAAAAAACTAAATTAATTGTAAAAGAAATGACAGATTTATTAGTTTTAGACTTAGTAGATAAAAATTTAGTAACAAATCAGATTGTTCTTACAATAGGATATGATGTAGAAAATCTTACAAATACAGAAATAAGTAAAACATATAAAGGAGAAATAACAACAGATAGATATGGTAGAAATATTCCAAAACATGCACATGGAACAATTAATTTAAAAGAAAGAACATCATCTACAAAAATAATTATACAAGCAATTGAAGAATTATACGAAAGAATTATAAATAAAAATTTATTAGTTAGAAGAATAAATGTAGTAGCAAATAATGTAGTTAATGAAAATGAAATACAAGAAGTAAAACAAGATGAACAAATTAGTTTATTTGTAGATTATAAAAAGAAAGAACAAGAAGAAATTAACGAAATGATAAATAGAAAAAAGGAAAATAATTTACAACATACAATATTAGATATAAAAAAGAAATATGGCAAAAATGCAATTATAAAAGGAATGAATCTTGAAGAAGCGGGAACAACAATAGAAAGGAACAGTCAAATAGGAGGACATAGCCAATAAGGAGTATTAAATTATGGATAATTATGATGATATTATAAATTTACCACATCATGTATCTAGTAAGCATAAAAGATTAAGTATGGAGCAAAGAGCTGCTCAATTTGCACCATTTGCAGCACTAACAGGATATGAAGATGAGGTAAAGAAAACTGTTAGATTAACAGAAAGTAAAATGGAGTTTCGGAAATGAAATTATTAAAATAAAAATTTAAAAATTTTTCATAAAGTATAAAAAATAAAAACCAACAAATACTAAAATTAGGAGTTGGTTTTATTATGATTAATGATAAAAATATAAAAACACTTAATTTTAGAACAGATTTAGCTGATGAAAGAAGAGATATTTTTAAAAAGGCTAATAACATAGAAAATGATATTGAAGGTATAGAATCAGAAGAAAATATAATATCTAAATATTTAAAAACAACAAAAGTAAAAATACTTAATGAAAATGCTAGTAAATCGCTTGGAAAACCTGTAGGAAATTACATTACTATTGATATGAAAAAATTAAAAACAGCAAGCGAAGAACAAATACAAGAAGCGGCAGAGAATTTGTCTAAGGAATTAAAAGAATTAATAGATTTACATTCTAGTAAAGAAGACCCAATACTAATTGTGGGATTAGGAAATGAATCTGTTACACCAGACGCATTAGGACCAAAAGTAACAAAAGAAATAGATGTAACAAGGCATATTTTAACATATATGCCACAATATTTAGAGCCAGGAACTAGAAGCGTGAGTGCTATAGCACCAGGAGTTTTAGGAACAACTGGTATAGAAACCTTAGAAATATTAAAAGGAATAGTGGATAATATAAAACCAAAACTTTTAATTGTAATTGATGCTTTAGCTTCAAGAAGTATAGAAAGAATAAGTAGCACAATACAAATTTCAGATACAGGAATTGTTCCAGGAGCAGGAGTTGGAAATACTAGAAAAGATTTAAGCAAAGAAACCTTAGGAATTCCTGTAATTGCATTAGGAATACCAACAGTTGTTGAAACAGCAGTACTTGTAAATGATTGTTTAGACTTGTTTATAGAAAAATTACAAAATGAAGCTAAATCAAATGAATATTTAAATGAGTTAAAACAAAAAGATAATTATGAAGAAATAAAAGAAAGTCTAGTGCCAAATGAATATAATTTAATAGTAACACCAAAAGAAATAGATGAATTAATTTTAAATATGACATCAGTAGTTGCAAGAGGAATAAACTTTGCTATAAATTAATTGAACTTTTATCAATTCAAAAAATTGCTAAAAGTTACCTATAAATAAAAGAAGTCGTGATTTTTTACGACTTCTTTTTTTAGTTTAAATATAATTTTATAATATAAAGAATTATTAAATGTAAAGGATAAAAAATATAAAATAAGTATTTAACATTTTTACCTTTTTGACCATTATATGCATTTATAAAAATTAAAGGTAAAATATTAAATAAAAACATTAAAATATTAGGGTAGTAAAAATTGCTAATAATAAAATTATCTAAATAATCTAAAAAGGTAATAAAAATAAAACTTAAATTCATTAATAATTTATTATTTTTAAATAAATAAAATAGAAAAATGGTAAGTACACCATAAACACCATAATCTACATTAAGAATATAACCTAGAAGGCACATTAATCCGGCTAAAAATATACCCAAAAGTTTTTGTTTGGATTTTTCATAAAAAAAGATTCCAAATATACCTAAAATTAATGTAAAAAATATATTAAGCTGTGTTTTTTCAAATAAAAGTAAAAATGGAATTTGTGAAATAATTGCTAATATAAAAAGCCTTAAAATATATTTTTTAATATCTTTAGTATGCATATATCCTTGAGTAATTTGAAAAGCAAAAAGAGGAAAAGAAATCCTTCCTATATAATGAAATACTATACTACAATTAGGTATTGTATAAGGAATATGGTCAAATATCATGGTAATAATAGCAATTAATTTAATAGTAAAACTACTCATAATTTATCTCCTAAATATAAGATATTAGTATGATATAACAAAACTTAAAAATAGTAAAGATTAAGAATAACAATTTTTTCGTAAAATTGTTAAAAATATCTTTAAAAATATTGAAAAATAGTATAAAATATATGCAAAGTGTATTAAAGGAGAATTTTAATGAATAAAAAATGGGAGTTTTATAATCAAGCAGAAGATAGAGTAAAAGAAGTATCAGAAAAATTTCACATTAATGAAATACTATCTAGAATAATTCTAAATCGTGGAATTACAGAAGACGAAAAAATAAGAGTATTTTTAGAGCCAAAAAGAACAGACTTTTATGACCCATTTTTATTGCCAGATATGGAAAAGGCAGTAAATAGAATATTAGAAGGAATAAACAAAAACGAAAAAATTATCATTTATGGAGATTATGATGTAGATGGGATTACAAGTATAACAGTACTAAAAAAATTCCTAGAAGAAAGAGGAATAAAAGTAGGTTCACATATACCAAATAGATTAGAGGAAGGATATGGCTTAAATAAAAATGCAATTAAACAAATTGCAGATGATGGATATACATTAATGATTACAGTTGATTGTGGAATATCTGGAATTGACGAAATAGAATATGCAAATTCTATTCGGAATAGAAACAATAATAACAGATCATCATGAACCATTGGAAGAATTACCAAATGCTATAGCTGTAATTGACCCTAAAATTAAAAACAGTAAATATCCTTTTAATCAATTAGCAGGTGTAGGGGTAGTATTTAAACTAATACAAGCAATAAGCAAAAGATTAAATTTAGATGAAAAAGAAGCTCTAAAATATTTAGACCTAGTATGTGTTGGTACAATATCTGATATAGTACCACTTGTAGATGAAAATAGAGTTATAGCAAAACTAGGATTAAAACTTGTAGAGGTTACAAAAAATTTAGGACTTCGTTATTTAATTATGGCATCTGGATATCAAAAAATAGATTCAAATACTATATCTTTTGGAATAGCACCACGAGTAAATGCATGTGGAAGAATGGGTTATGAAGAAGATGCACTAAAATTATTTTTAAGTGAAGACGAAAAAGAGGTAAAAGAATTAACACAAAAGTTAAATCAATATAATAAAGATAGACAAGAAACAGAAAAATTAATAGTAAATGAAGCATTAGAAAAAATAAAAAAAGATAATGAACTAGACAATTCAATAATAGTACTTGGAGGAGAAAAATGGCATCATGGAGTTATTGGTATTGTTTCATCAAAAATAACAGAAACATATTATAAACCTAGCGTACTTTTATGTTTTGAAGGCGATATAGCAAAAGGTTCAGGTAGAAGTATTTTAGGATTTGACCTTCATGAAGCACTATGTAAGTGTAGCACATACCTTGAAAAATATGGTGGACATGAAATGGCAGTAGGAATTAGCTTAAAAAAAGAAAATTTTGATAAATTCAAAAAACAAATTCAAGAATATGCAAAAGAGCAAAAAATAGACAAAATAACACCAGTATTATATATTGATGGTCAAGTTAATTCTAAAACATTAAGTATAAATTTAGTTAATGAATTAAAAAAACTAGAACCTTATGGAGAAGCAAATAAAATGCCATTATTTGTTTATAAAAATTTAAAAATTGATTCTATTAGAGCATTAACAGAGGGAAGGCATTTAAAACTAACATTAAAAGATGAACATTTAACAATTTCTGCTATAGGATTTAATATAGGTAATTTAGCAAGTGAATATTTAATAGGAGATAAAGTTGATATTGTAGGTTCTTTAGAAATTAATAATTATAATGGAAGAGAGCAACTACAAATTAACCTAAAAGATATTATGAAATCAATTTGATGAATAGGGAGTGAAATATGAGTCAAGTTAAACCAATAGATATTAATGATATTATTGAACAAATGAAAAAAAATAATAAAAGATGTAATATAAAATTAATTCAAAAGGCATATAAATATGCAAAAGATAATCACGGTGACCAATGTAGAAAATCTGGAGAACCTTATATAATTCATCCTTTAAATGTAGCATATATTTTAGCTACAATAGGATTAGATGATGAAACAATATGTGCTGCACTTTTACATGATGTAGTAGAAGATACAAAGGTAACACATGAAGACCTAACAAGAGAATTTGGTGAAGAAATAGAGGCAATGGTTGACGGTGTTACAAAACTTGGTAAAATTCAATACACAACACTAAAAGAACAACAAGTAGAAGACTATAGAAAAATGTTTTTAGCAATGGGAAAAGACATTCGCGTAATATTAATAAAACTTGCAGATAGACTACATAATATGAGAACTCTAAAATATTTATCTAGAGATAGACAAATTGCAAATGCACAAGAAACAATGGACTTATATGCTCCACTTGCTAACCGTTTAGGTATGTATTCTTTAAAATGGGAACTTGAAGATTTATCTTTTAAATATTTATATCCAGAAGAATATAGAGAAATAGTAGAAGGATTAAATAAAAAAAGAGATGAAAGATTAGCTTTTATTGATAAAATAATGGAACAACTAAAAATAGAATTAAAAAAACAAAGAATTGATGCAGAAATAACAGGAAGAGCAAAACACTTATATAGTATATATCGTAAAATGAAAAGAGATAATTGTGGATTAGACCAAATTTATGATTTATTTGCATTAAGAATTATTGTAAATTCAGTAAAAGATTGTTATGCAGCACTCGGTGTAGTACATGATTTATATAATCCAATGCCAGGTAGATTTAAAGACTATATTGCTGTTCCAAAAGCTAATATGTACCAATCACTTCATACTACATTAATAGGTGAAAAAGGAACACCATTTGAAGTACAAATTAGAACATGGGATATGCATAGAATTGCAGAATTCGGTATTGCTGCACATTGGGCATACAAAGAAGCAGGAAAAGATAAAAAGGTTACAGTTACAGTAACAGAAGATAAATTATCATGGCTTAGAGAAACACTTGAATGGCAAAAAGATATGCAAGACCCAGAAGAATTTTTAAATACATTAAAAACAGAGCTTTTTGAAGATGAGGTTTATGTATTTACTCCAAAAGGAGATATAAAGGTACTCCCTAAAGGAGCAACTCCTATAGATTTTGCGTATAGTATACATGCAGAAGTAGGACATAAAATGACAGGATGCAAAATTAATAGTAAAATGATGCCTATTATTACGAAATTAAAAAATGGTGATATAGTATCAATTATTACATCTGATGTAGCTAAAGGTCCAAGTAGAGATTGGCTTAAATTTATAAAAAGTTCTGGTGCTAAAACTAAAATACAACAATGGTTTAAAAAAGAACAAAGAGAAGAAAACATTATAAAAGGAAAAGAACTTATAGAAAAAGAAATAAAAAGAATAGGAATGAATCATACAGATTTATTTAAAACAGAATATGTTAATGCTATGTTAAATAGATATAAATATAATGGAATAGATGATATGTATGCAGCAGTTGGATTTGGTGCTATATCTCAAGCAAAAATTGTAGCAAGAATGCTTGAAGAATATAGAAAAGAACATAAAGAAGAAGATATTGAAGAAAAATTACAAGAACTTTCAAAAGAAAAGAAATATAATAATAAAGACTCAAAAACAGGCATAATTGTAAAAGGTATAGATAATTGCTTAATAAAATTATCTAAATGCTGTAATCCTGTACCTGGAGATAATATAATAGGATATATTACAAAAGGTAGAGGAGTATCAATACACACAACAGACTGTATTAATATAAAAGAATTAATACAAGAAGAAGATAGAATTGTAGATGTTGAATGGGCAGGACAGGAAAAATCAGTTTACACTGTTGATATAGAAATATTTGCTAATGATAGAAATGGAGTTTTAGCAGATACAATAAAAGTTATAAATGACACAAAAACTAGATTAATTGCTGTAAATGCAAAAACAAATAAAGAAAGAATTGCAGTTATAGAAATGACAGTTGAGGTTAGTAACTTAGATGACTTAAATAAAACAATAAAAGCATTAAGAAAAGTAGATAGTGTATATGAGGTAAAACGTAAAAAATAGGAGGAACTAATGATTTTAAAAAGGTTAAAGGTAAATACGCCATTACCAGATCCAACAAATTGTTATATTGTTGCAGATGAAGAAACAAAAGAAGCAATGGTTATAGACCCAGGAGGAGAACCAGAAAAAATAATAGAAATGTTAGACATACTAGGTGTTAATTTAAAATATATTTATTTAACTCACTGTCATGGTGACCACATAGGAGGTCTTAAAAAATTAAAAAATGTTAAAGGTGGAAAAATACTAATTCATAGAATTGAAAGTGAAAATATATTAAAACCAGAAATTACTCTTTCATACTATATAGGAGAAGCTGGTGTAGAATTAGAAGCAGATTCTAGAGTGGATGATAATGATTTAATTCATATAGGAAAAATAGAATTTAAAGTATTGCACACTCCAGGACATACAAATGGAGGAACATGTTTGTATTGTAAAGAACAAGATATGTTATTTTCAGGTGATACAATATTTTATGGAACATGGGGAAGATGTGATTTACCAACAGGAAGCTTAGATGACATAATAAAATCAATTAATGAAAAAATAATGACTTTACCAGATAATACAATAATATATCCAGGACATGGAAAAAGCACAAGAGTAAAAGAAGAAAAGCCAATTTATACAGAATTATCTCCAAGAGAATTATGATAAATATTGACATAAAAATATTAAAATGATAAAATACATTATGTAACTGAAAACTGTTAACTTTAAAGGAGGTAATTATTATGTACAATTTTGATAAGGAGTTGGACAAATTATTGCAAGATGCTATTAGATTTTGCTTATTTTGCGGATTCCGGTCAGTAGAGGCAAGTATTTTTCTAAAATTCTATTACAAAACAAAAAACAACATGCTAGATTTATTTCTTAATGAAAAAGCTTTGAGTTTTTCTCATCAAGATGTGGATGATTTTATTTCAGAAATAATAGAATCAGAAAGTTATATCCAAGAGTTTTATATGCCAGAAAGAAGAAAGAAATACAAGGAAAAAGCTGATAATGGAGAAGTTATAAAAATTATTGCTTCTAAAGAAATATCAAGAATTATGGATGAATTGGATATGCTGGAATGTGATGTAATAACAACTGATATATTTTTTGCGATATTAGTAGAACAAAAACCAAAAGCTCTAATTGAACTTAGCAAAAAAATTGGATTTAGCTATAATGAATTAGAGGAATTCGCAAAGAAATCAATTGGTATGTCATATAACATCCCTATAGATCTTGATGGTATTATCAGAATAAAAAATGATGATGTAAAAGAAGGAGAACCAAAAAGAATTTTAGGAAGAGACGAAGAAATGCAAAATATTTGGCAAATTCTTTCCAAGAAAACTAAAAGTAATGTAATTTTAGTTGGAGAGCCAGGTGTTGGAAAAACTGCAATTGCAGAGCTTATGGTATATGATATAGTAAATCATAAGTGCCCTAAGCAATTTGAAGACTATATTGTAGTGCAATTAGATACAAATTCATTAATTGCAGGCACTATATATAGAGGCATGGCAGAGGAAAGGTTTGAACAAATCAAGCAAATGCTGGAGGATAATAAAAATATCATTCTGTTTATTGACGAAATTCATACAATACTTGGAGCAGGTGCCTGCTCATCAAATAAAATGGATTTTGCCAATAGCCTAAAGCCACTTTTAGCAGGTGATAAAGTTAAAGTTGTAGGAGCAACTACAAACGAAGAATATTTATATTTTTCTCAAGACAGAGCTTTAGCAAGGCGGTTTGAAAAGGTTTTGATTAAAGAGCCTAAGCACAGTGAGGTATACCAAATGGTAAAAGGCAGAGTTCAAGAATTAATGGACTTTCATGGAGTTAGGATAAGCAAAGCAAAGGTAAAACATATTATTTTGCAAGCTTCGTGCTATTACAATGATATTGCCAATCCTGATAGAACTATTGATTTTTTGGACAAAGCTATGGCAGTTACTAAAATGAGAAATGCTAAAATGGTAATGCAAAAAGATATTAATAAAGTTCTAAAGACTAATTTATCAGTCTTTAGTAAAATGCCAATAGAAGATAAAAAGGCAACAGCATACCACGAAGCAGGTCATTGTGTTGTACTGCTTAAATCCAAGTTAAGTAAAGTCTATAACATTGTGGCAGTTTCTATTATGCCAGCAGATAATTATTTAGGCGTAACAGTGTCAGAAGAAAAAGAAGAGGCATTTGCAGTTACATGGGATAAAGAGTTATACATTGAACTCTTAGCAATGAGATTAGCAGGAAGAGTTGCTGAAAAGAGCTTTACAAATAAAAATAGTTCTGGAGCTTCTCAAGATTTGAAAAAAGCAAATAATCTTGCTAAAAAAATTGCAACAGAAATGGCATTAGACGAAAAAAATCCAGTAAGAACTTATGAGTCAGATGATAGAATGTCTGAAAGAATTAATAACGAAATTAATTTTGAAATTAAGACTTTATTAGATTGTGCATATAGAAGAGCTGAAGAAATAGTAAATGCTAATACAGACTTAATTGAAAAATTGGTTAACGAATTAATAATAAAGGGCATTGTAAATCATGATGAAATTGTTAAAATGCAAAATTAAATTAATAATTACCAAGCAATCGCAGGAAAAATTTCCTGCGATTACTTTATACAATTTCAAATTTATGATAAATATCTTATACAAGATAAAATAAAATCAGATACAATAACAATCAAAGTTAGATTTAACAAAATATTTAGCAAAATAGAAGGCAATGTATATATATGCTTTTTTACTTTTTTTCTAATGAATGGATGTATAAAGTTAAGAAATATAAGTGCACAAATTCCCCAAGCAAAAGAAAAGAAAATACTAATTCTGCCATTTAAATTCATAAAATCATTAGTATAATCCCACCATCTAGTTTGAAACAAAGCATCAAGAGCAAAACTTGCAACATATTCAAACACAGAAAAAACAATTATAGCATAAATAAATAATTTTAAACTCTTATTTTTATACTTACCCAAAAAAGAATAAAGAATTACACCACCAAAACCATAAATTGGACAAAGTGGTCCATAAAGAAATCCTCTTTTAACAAAGTGCCCAAATACATGGTAGGCATAGGCAGTTTCCATAAGCCATCCTAAAAATGCATAAATACAAAAATAAAGTAGCATATTTTGAAATTTACTTATTTTATTTGATTTATGTGTATCTTCCATATTTTCAACCCCTCATTTATAATATATGTTATCAAAAATCGACAAAAAAGTAAAGAAGATTTAAAAAATGTCTTTTATAAAAAGAAAAAAAATGATATAATTTTAAACGAGGTGAAAAAATTATGATAAAACCAGAATTATTAGCTCCAGCAGGTTCTTACGAAAAAGCTAAAACTGCATTTTTATATGGTGCAGATGCTATATATGCAGGAACATCAGACTTATCACTTAGAACAAGAGCAGAAATGAAGGATGATGATTTAATAAAAACAATAAAATATGCACATGACTTAGGAAAAAAAGTATATGTTGCAATTAACATATATGCTTGGGATGAAACTTATGAAGAAATAAGAAAACAAGCGAGAATTTTAAACGAATTAAAAGTAGATGGAATAATTGTTGCAGATGGTGGAGTTGTTGAAATTATAAAAGAAGAAGCACCAGATATAGATATTCATATTAGTACACAAGCAAATGTAGTTAGTTACCATTCAGCAGATTTTTGGCATAAAAATGGTGCAAAAAGAGTAATACTTGCAAGAGAATTAAATAAAAAACAAATTAAAGACATAATAGATAATACAAAAATGGGACTAGAAACAGAAATATTTGTTCAAGGAGCAATATGCTTTGGATATTCAGGTAGATGTTTCTTAAGTGATTTTCTAGCTTCAAGAAGTGCAAATTTAGGAGATTGTGCGCAAAGCTGTAGATGGGCATATAATATTTATGCAGAAGAAACAAATAATCCTGGAAATTTAATGCCAATAGAGCATGATGAAAAAGGAACATACATATTTTCATCAAAAGATTTGTGCCTAATAAAAGAAATTCCAGAAATAATTGAAATGGGAGTAAACAGCTTAAAAATTGAAGGAAGATTAAAAACTGAATATTATCTAGCAACAGTAATTAATACATATAGAAATGCAATAGATGATTACATGAATGATCCTAAAAACTATGACTATACCAAGTATTTAAAAGAATTAGAAAAAGTAAAAACAAGAAGTTTTACAACATTTTATTTTAATGATAGAAATAATAAAGATTTTCAAGAATATGAAGGAAAACAATATAATCCGGATTTTGAATATGGAGGAAAAGTTATAGAATATAATGAAGACAAATCTATTGTTGAAATAAAAAATAGACTAAAAGTAGGTGACGAATTAGAAATAATAGTGCCAGGACAAATAGAGGTTCATAAATTTATAATAGATAAATTATGGGACTCAGAAACAGATGAAGAAATACAATTTATTAATCCAGGAAAAGTTGGTCAAACAGTAAAAATAAAATTACCTATAAAATGTGACAAAAACTGGATAATTAGAAGAAAAAAGTAAAAAAATAGTAAATAAAAAAATACAATAAATATTTAAATACTTATAAAAATATATGCAATCAAAATTTTTTAAAAAAATTTAAAAAATGTATTGACAAATTATTAAATAACCTTTATAATTTATACTTGTTAGAGGTTATGCAGGTGTAGTTCAATGGTAGAACCTCAGCCTTCCAAGCTGATGACGTGGGTTCGATTCCCACTACCTGCTCCAA
>CANPWI010000009.1 GCA_947584125.1 uncultured Clostridia bacterium | reverse complement strand
ATAGCAGTCATATGAATAGGTACTTCAAATAGTATTAATTTCAATTAAGTGTGACATATGTTTGACAAACCTACAATATAAAATAAATTTAAAAATGTAAAATTATTGACAACAAAAAATTAAAGAAATATAATCTAAAATATAAAAAATAAAATAGATAAATACAAAGAAAGGAAGAACACAAATGTATAAAATGGTTGCAATAGACCTAGATGGAACGCTATTGAATTCTTATGGAGAAGTTTCAAAAGAAAATAAAGAAAAAATAAAAGATGCTATAAATAAAAATATAGAAATAGTAATTGCCTCTGGAAGAATGCCATTATCAATAAAGCCTATTTGTGAAGAACTAGGAGCAAATAATTATATTATAGCCGGAAATGGTACAATGGTTTATGATACAAAAAAAGATGAAATTATATACGATAAATTTTTAGAAAAGGAAAAAGTATTAGACATAATAAAAATTTGCGAAGAAAATAGCATATATTATAACATATATACAGATAAATCAATTATTGCAAAATCATTAAATTACAATGTATTGTATTATCATTATGAAAATAGCAAAAGAATACCAGAAAAAAGAACAACAATAAACATTGTAGAAAATATGTATAAATATATAGATGAAGTTAATACATCACCAATTTTAAAAATTACAATATGTGATAACGACAAAATAATATTTAATAGAATTCTAGAAAATAAATTAAAGAAAATCTTAGGGGTAGAAGTATTAGATGTTGCACATATGTCTAGAAAAGTTATAAAACAAGGAACAGAAGAATATAATATAACATATTTTTACACAGAAATAAGTAAAAAAGATGCAAACAAATGGAATGCAATAGAGTTTCTAATTAATAAACTAGGAATATCAAAAGATGAAGTTGTAGCAATAGGAGATAATGTTAATGATAAAGAAATGGTTGAAAATGCTGGACTTGGAATTGCTATGGGTGGAAGTTATTTAGAAGCAAACAAAATTGGAGATGTTTTTGTTAGCGATAATAATTCAAATGGTGTAGCAGAAGGTTTTGAAAAATACATTTTAAAATAAAAATATCTTTTTAAAACCGCTTATTTCTAAGCACTAAAACAAATATTACAAAAATATTACAATTTAATGAATTTTTTGTTACATAAAAGGGAAAGAGGTTGAAATCTTTCCCTTTTTGTTGTAAAATAATATTAAGTGATAAAAGTAAAAAAGGGAGGAATTTGTAATGGCAACAAATCCAATGCAAAGAAAAGCAAGAAATTCATTTTTAATAGGTTTTATAGTAGCAACACTAATTATAGGTGCGATAGCTGCATTTTTAGCCTATCAATTAGTTACAGTAAAGAAGGAACAAGCTGAATTAGAGGCAACATATAAAACAGTTTATATATTAAAAAGCAATATAGAATCTGGTAAACCAGTAACTATAGGAGATTGTACAACAATGCAAATATCATCACTTGCAATTCCAAAAGACTATATATCAGCTACAGATTTAACAGAAGATACTATTGCAAAAGTTGATTTATCAGCAGGAACAATACTATCAGCAAGCGTTTTAATACAAAGTGGAGAAGAACTTGGAAAAGATGTAAGAGTTCAAGAATATAATATGATTACACTTCCAACACAACTTGAGCCAGATTCTTATATAGATATAAGACTTACACTACCAAATGGGCAAGATTACATAGTTGTATCTAAGAAAAGAGTTATAGATGCAAATGCGGATACAGTTTGGTTAAATATGACTGAAGAAGAAACATTAATTATGACAAATGCAATAGTAGAATCATACATAATGACAGGAGCTAAATTATATGCTGTAGAATATGTAGAAGCTGGAATGCAAGATGCATTAATATCTACTTACATTCCAAATGGTGAGGTTTTATCAATAGTTGAACAAGAAAGAGCAAATGGAAACCTAAGTTCACTATCAAACAGATATACAGAAGCATTAAAGAGTTTAAGAGAAAGAATAATAAATGCTCAAGTAGGAAATTATTCAGAAAATGCAACAGAAAATGTTGAAAAAGGTGTTTCAGATGAAAAAACCAAATTACAAAATGCGAGAGCACAATATTTTGATAGTTTAAATGCTACAAACTAATATATTGTTAAATAATAGGGTCTGGTTAAAGCCTGGCCCTATTTAAAAAGAAAGGGTAAGAAAAGATGAAAACAATAGGATTTATAGGTGCTTATGACAAAACAGATTTAATTATATATATAGCCAAAATACTAACAACATTAAAACAAAAAGTACTAATAGTTGACTCAACAATTACACAAAAAACTAGATATACAGTTCCAGTAATTAATCCTACAAAGAGCTATATTACCGAATTTGAAAGAATAGATGTAGCAGTTGGATTTAATAATTTTTTAGATATAAGAAAATATATAGGAGAAATGGATGCTCAAGCTTTACAATATGATTATGCACTTATAGATATAGATTCACAGGAAAATATAGAAAGATTTCAAATAGGAACTAATGAGAAAAACTATTTTGTAACAGCATTTGATATGTACTCTCTAAAAAGAGGATTGGAAATATTAAGTGAAATTAAAAATCCAATACAACTTACTAAAGTATTATTTTCAAAAGAAATGTTAAAAGAAGAAAATGAATATTTAGACT
This sequence comes from uncultured Clostridia bacterium, assembly GCA_947584125.1. Taxonomy (GTDB): domain Bacteria; phylum Bacillota; class Clostridia; order TANB77; family CAG-508; genus CANRMR01. The sequence goes on along the minus strand of CANPWI010000009.1, from coordinate 18,856 downwards.
TTTTATCATTAGGTAGTAAAATAATATGGGGAGAACATAAAATATGTTTCCCGCTTGAAACAGGAGATCAAAGCGTAATAATAGAAAATCAAATAATTTCAAGAATAAAATTAAAAAATCTAAGTGAACAGTATAAAGAATCTTTAATATATATGGTAGAAGGAATGACAGGAATAAACATTAATAACATAAAAAGGGCATTTAAGATAATAGAAAGGGAAGGATAAAATGGCAATTATAAGTTTTTGGAGTAATAGTAAAAAACAAACAGGACAAACAATGTCAACAATAGCTATTGCAACCTATATGGCAATGGAACACAATCGTAAAGTATTGCTTTTAACAACGCAACTTGAAGATGAGACATTAGAAGTAGCTTATGGTGGTATGCAAAGTAATTCATTAATGCTAAAAAGCATTTTAAAACATGCAAACTCAGGAATAGATGTCGGAATCGAAGGATTAGCAAAAATGGTATCAAGCAACAGACTTACACCAGAAATGATTCGTGATTATACAAAAATTGTGTTTAAAGATAGATTAGAAATATTATTTTCACCTAAAAATATAGAAGATAAACAACAAGAAAGAAGAATAATAGATTCTTATAAAGATGTAATTACAACAGCAAATAGATATTACGACTTAATTTTTGTAGACTTATGGAAAGGACTAGATTCTGAATTTACAAAAGAAAAACTACAAATGTCAGATGTAATTATTGTTAATTTTGAACAAAAAATAAGAAGATTAGATGAATATATAAAACTAAGAGAAGAAGAACCATTATTAAATGGAAAAAATGTACTAGCTGTTGTTAATAGATTTGATAAATATTCAAAATATAATGCTAGAAATATAACAAGATACTTAGGACAAAAAAGAGATGTATTTACAGTACCTTATAATACCGCTTTTTTTGAGGCATGTGAAGAAGGAACAGTTGCAGAGTATTTTTTAAAAATGAGAACAATAGATCCATCAGACAAAAATGGAGCTTTTATGGAAGAAATAAAAAGGGCAACAGATGGAATTATATACAAACTTCAAGAGTTACGAATGAGAATTTAGAAAAGGAGGAAATCCTAAATGTTAAACTTTATTTTAATTATATTAGTAGTGTTTATTGCAGCTTTTGTTGTTATAAAACTAATTAATAATAAGAAAAATGCAAAAGTTGAAGATCAAATAGAAATAGACGATAAAACATTTACATTAAATAAAATGACAGAATTTGTTAAGAAAAGATTAAACGAAATAACAAAAGTAAATTTATATGATATTGGTCTTTCAGAAGAAGAATTAAAAAGAAGAAAGAATAAAAAATACGAATTAAAAAAGGCATTAAAAGGTTGTACATATGGTGATGTAAATGATAAAAAATATGTAAAAGAATTAATATATGATTTACTTTCAAAAGAATATGGAGTAGACGAAACAAACATATCAAAAGCAATACCATTTGATGTACCATCATTACTTACAGACCAAGATAAATTTGACATATTAATATATCATTATAAAAAACAATTTGGATATGAAGCACTAACTGAACTAATTAAAAAATATAATTTAGACACTTTAAAATACATACAAGGACAAACAAAACCAGCTTATGTAATAACAGGAGATGAAATAAGCGACATATTTGAAAAAGAAGCATTAGTATTAACTTTCCAAGACAAATTAAATGTTATAGTACAAAGAATATATCAACATTATAAAGGATATTCTAGTATAGATGAAGTTAGAGATATGAACATAGATGGTGTATCTGGTGGTGTATCAGGACTTCCCGAATCATTCTTAAGCCAAGTTGCACAAACAGATGGAGATTATCTTGACCAGGTAATGGAAAGCAAAGTTCCAAGAGCTTGTGATAGTATATGGATTTTCTTTAGAGGTAAATCAATTCGTTTAGCATTCCTTTCATTTGGAACAGAAAGTGAATTAAAAAGAGTATGTCAAAACATATATAAATACAATAATCCAGGACAATTATCAGATACAAATGGTTACAAAATTAATGAAATGAAAGACGGTTCTCGTGTTGTTGTTGTTAGACCATCATTTTCAGAAACATGGGCATTCTTTGTAAGAAAGTTTGATGTTAAGCGTTCTACACTCGAACAATGGTTCAAAGGAGAAGAAGGTTCAGACAAATCTATAGAATTATTAAAATATCTTGTAAAAGGTGCAAGAATTATATCAATCACAGGAGAGCAAGGTTGTGGTAAAACAACAATGCTTATGGGAATGATTGAAAATATATATGAAACAATGAACATAAGGGTTCAAGAAACAGCGTTCGAGTTACACTTAAGAAAAATATACCCAACAAGAAATATACTTACATTTAGAGAAACAGAAACAATATCAGGACAAGAAGGACTTGATGTTCAAAAGAAAACTGACGGTTCTGTTAATATAATCGGTGAGGTTGCAACAGACCCCGTAGCATCTTGGATGATACAAGCAGCACAAGTTGCATCTAAATTTACATTATTTACTCACCACGCAAAAACATTTCCAAACTTAGTAACAGCACTTAGAAACTCAATGCTTAGAACTGGAGTTTTCAAAAATGAAAAAACAGCAGAAGAACAAGTTGTACAAGTACTTAACTTTGATATACACTTAGCAAAAGACTTTAGAGGAAAAAGATATGTAGAAAGAATAACAGAATGTATACCAGTTGAAAATATAAACGAATATACATTTGACCACAGAAATGAAAAAACACTTGAAGGAAAAATGGACAAATTTTTTGACAACGCAGCACACTATTTTACAAAAGTTACAAACAGAGAAACATTCAAATATGTAAATATATTAGAATATGTTGATGGAACTTATGTTATAACAAATCCAATTTCAAAACATAACATAGACGAAATGAGAATGAACATGGAAGAAGCAGACTTAGAAGCATTTGATAAATTCATTGAAGAAAATTGGGGAAAACAGAAAAAAACATATAACGGACTAATGGAAGAATTAAAAGAAATGAGTAAACCTAAAAAAAGAGGAAGAAAGAAAAAAACAGAAGATGACATTGAACAAATTGAATTTTAATTTTAACAAACGAAAAAGGAGGTGCTAATCAAATGTCTAGTAATTTACCAATGATTATGATGATAGGTGCAGCTGGATTATTATTTGTAATAGTTATAGCATATTTTATAATAAACAAAATGCTAAATAAAGATGACGCAAAATATGCAAAACAGCTTGTTCAAGGTACAGAATCAAATGCGTTTTCAAAAGAAGTTATGTATCAAAAATTATACATGACATATATAAAAATACCTGGAATAAAAAGATATTTAATTAAATTAAGAAGAAGACTTGAAATAATTAATATTGAAGATGAATACATAACTAGAAGACAAGCAGCAGCAATACTTACAAAAGCATTAGCTGTTATAATACCATTAACTATAATAATAATTGCTCTTACAAAAAATAATCCATTATTACTTTCTATATTATTGATATTTGAGATATTTATGATTGAAACAATCATGGATGGAATGGTAAATAAAATAGACAACAAGCTTTTGAAAGAACAAGTTGATTTCTTCTCAGAAATTAGACATGCATACCATGAGTTTAATATGGTAGAAGAAGCAATTTATCAAGTAGCACAAGATGATGAGCTTGAAGTATCAGCACAAGCCGAAAGAATATATGAGGTATTAATCTCAGATGACCCAGAGTCAGAACTAGAAAAATACTATGATGTTGCACCAAATGCATATTTAAAAGAATTTGCAGGTGTATCATATTTAACAAAAGAATTTGGAGATAGAAAAGTTGATGGAGCATCTCTATATTTAAAAAATGTTGACAACATAACACAAGAAATGCAACTAGAAATATTAAAAAGAGATAAATTAGACTATGTATTTCAAAGTTTATCTGTAATATCAATAGTTCCAATTCTTTTAATAGAACCATTAAAAAGTTGGGCAGTATCTAACTTCAGCTTTACAAATAGCTTTTATAGTGGAAAACTTGGATTAATAGTTCAATTAATAATAATACTTGCCACATTTATATGCTATATATTAATTCGTAAAGTAAAAGATGTAAGCTCAACAAATGCAAATGTTAAAAATACAGAAAATCCATGGCAAGCAAAATTATACAAAAAAGCACCTATAAAAAAATTCGTTGATTTATTTATACCAAAAAAAGGAACAAAAGAATATAGAACATTAACACAAAATTTAAAAGAATCGGCATCACCGCTTAAAATTGAGTGGATATTTATAAATAGAATTTTATTATTCATTATTACATTTATTGTATCATTAATAATGTTTAATCAAATACATAATGTAGCAATAAAGTACATATACGAAGAGCCGACAACAGAATATGACTTAATAGGTAACATGTCGGAAAAAGATGAGAAAAAAGCAATGTCATTAACACAGCAAGATAACTATTTCCTTGATAGATTAAAAGGAAAGCCAGACATTACAGTAGAAAAAATAGAAGTAGAATTAAAATATTCAGAATATTATAAAGAAGCAACAGACGAAGAAATTGAAAAAGCAGCAAATAGAATATATACAAAATTGCAAACAGTAAATACAGAAACATTAAAGTGGTTTGAATTTTTGTTAGCATTCGTATTTGCAATTATAGGGTATATGGCACCAATATGGCTATTATTCTTCCAAAGAAAAATGAGACAACTAGAAATAGAAGATGAAGTTATGCAATTCCAAACAATTATACTTATGCTTATGAGAATTGAAAGAGTAAATGTTGAAATAATTTTGGAATGGCTAGAAAGATATGCAAATATATTCAAAGACAAAATTAACAGATGTGTAAATAACTACGAAGCAGGAGCTTGGGAAGCATTAGAAGAATTAAAAAATGATATAACATATCCAGAGCTTATAAGAATAGTAGAAGGATTACAAGCAGCAGTTGAAAAAATACCAATAAGAGATGCATTTGATGAACTAGACACAGAAAGAGCATATTATCAAGAAAAAAGAAAAGACTCAAATGAAAGATTAATTTCCAAAAAAGGAATGATAGGAAAAGTAATAGGATTTGCACCAATGATAATATTATTTGTTGGTTATCTAATTATACCACTTGTTGTAATAGGTATGTTAAGTATGACAAATGCATTTACAACAATGTCATCAATGTATTAAAATAATTGCTATTATAAAGGAGGAAAATATATGGAAAATGCATCAAAAGCACTTATGATAGCAGGGGGTGTATTAATTAGTGTACTAATAATAAGTGTAGCTCTTATGGTATATAATAATATGTCATCATTATCAAATAGTAAACAACAAGTATTAGAAGCAGAACAACTCTCTAAATATAATATGCAGTGGGAATCATATAATAGAGATAATTTAAGAGGAGCAGATGTAATTTCAATATATAATAAAGCAATAGATGTAAATCAAAAATATAGGGAACAAGAAGGACTAGACTATGATATGATAACTGTATATATAAAATTAAAAGCAGATATTGTAGAAAATACAGAATATTGGCAATGGGATATTGGATTAAGACAATACAAAAAGGTAAAGGAAACAGAGAGAATGGTATTAGAGGAAGGTAAATCATATAATACAAAAGATAATGCTAATGATTTGAGTGATTTTATTATATCAACTGATGAAAGTAGCCAAAATGGTTATACAATAAATACAAAACCAGTTACTCTACCTACAGGTGTTGAAAAAAGTGTAGATGGTCATGATACATATACAAGAAGTTATAATAAAAAAGATGCATTTAAATTATTAAAATTTAAATGTGCAAATACAATAGATGAAACTAAAGAAGGAATAGAATATGATAAATATGGAAGAATTACCAAAATTCATCTAGTAGAGATATAAAAGAATAGAGGTGGCAGTATGGAGAATGCATCAAAAGCATTATTAATTGCAGCAGAAGTATTATTTGGTATTATGTTATTAACTATGTTTACTGTGCTTATGTCAGTTTTTGGAAATCTACAAGAAAATTATAGCGAAAAAAAAGAGTCACAAGATATTCAAGCTTTTAATGCTAATTTTTATAATTACGAAAGAGATAATCTAACAGCACAAGATATAGTTACTATATACAATTTTGTAAAACAATATAATGAAAGTATTGATAACAATAGCACACAAAAAGTTAATATGACAGGATCAATAACAATAGAAGGAGGAAATACATATAATTTTTCAAATGATAAAGTAAAAACAAATCTGTTTTTAGAAGAAGGCTCTTATGATGATACAGGAAACTATTGTAAATATAAAATGGAAATTAAAGAAGTTTCATCTACGACTGGTAAAGTAAAGAAAATAACAGTTGGAAATACCTAATATTGTTAATAAAACTTTATAGAATATTGTCAAAAAAAGTTGCATTAAATAAAAAAAAATAGTATAATAAAAGGAGAGAGCAATTTGAAAAAACATTTAATATTATTTTTAACAATACTTTTAATAATAATAGTAATTGTATGTGTAAATATTATACAAAATCAAAACATAAAAAAACAACTAACAGAATTTAATGCAGAATATGAAAAATATACAAATACAGTTATTTATGGAACAGATATTGCAACACTCATAAATAAAGCAATAGATAACAATAATAAAAATAATATTTCAAAAGATGAAAAAGGATTATATCAAGATAATGGACAAGATAGTATTTTAATTGATATAATTATGATTACAGACGAAGAAAATCAAGAAACAACTACATATAGAATGGAAAATATAGAAAAAGTAGGAATTACACAATTTATATCAAACTTTAGTTTAACTACTTTTAAAAGTTCAAATGTAGAATATCACCAAAGTACAGGCAAAATTGCAAAAATTACATTTGAACAATTAGAATCAATTAGTTATTAACTTTTTAGATTAAAAATCTAAAGATAAAATATAAAAAAAAAGAGGAGGAAATTATTATGGAGAATGCGTCAAAAGCATTATTAATTGCGGGAGCAATTCTTATTGTTATATTATTAATTGGAGTTGGAATGATGATTTATACTGGAGGTTTAGGAGCTGTAAACCAAGGTATAAGCCAAATGGATACACAAACTAAGGAAATGCATAATGGACAATTTAGACCTTATGAAGGAACAAAAAGTGGTTCACAATTAAAACAATTATTATCAGTTGTAATTGCGAATAATTCAAATGAAGATAATCCAAAAGTAAAAGTAAATGGTGATGAACCAACTTCAACATCAACTATAAAGTCTACAGAAATAAAATCTACTACAAAATATACAATAAAGATGGAATATACAGACGGTGTAGTTACAAACATTGCAGTTAATGGAGGAGGGATAAGTTCAGGTTCAGGTTCAGGCTCAGGCTCAGGTTCAGGTTCAGGCTCAGGTTCAGGTTCAGGAACTTAAAATATAAAATATTAATAGTTAAATTTATAAGACTAAAGAGGTGATATAAATGGAAAATGCAACTGATGCTTTAAAAATAGCTTTTGGTGTATTTGTATTTGTAATTGCCTTAACAGTTACATTTTCCTTAGTATCACAGGCAAGGCAAACAGCTGATGTTGTATTTGAGGTAGAAGATGATTCTAAATACTTAGCAGACGGACTTGAAGGAATAACATATTTAACAGCAGGAAGTACAGAAAGAATAGTAGGATGGGAAACAATTATACCAACTGTATATAGATATGACAAAGAAAATTACGGAGTTACAATAATGGATAGTTCAGAAAATATTGTAGCTAGATTTGATGCTGAAACAGAAGATGTTATAGCAAAATGGTATGAATATAATAAGTTTGATACATCAAAAATACTTATAGATAACCATATAAACTATTTAAATAAAAAAGTATTTGGAGTTGAATATAGTAAAGAGAAATGGGGAGATACATTTAATAATATATATAAATTAAGTAGTGGTAAAATAGGTTCCCCATGGAGAAGTGCTAATTCTGAAGATACAAAGAAAAGACTAGATGCCGATTTTTCAAAAAACGGATATGATGTAAAAGTAAAATATACAAATACATCAGAATATATTGGATTGAGATTATTAAATAAATATCCAGATGCAAAGTTTAAAGAAAGCATTAATGTAATAACTCAAACAAAAGAAAATGAAGAGGTTACGCAAAAAATAGAAATAATATATAGGCAGATGTATAATTAACTTATAAAGGAGGGATGTAATGTGGGTGATACACTAATTACAGTAGTTGCTATATTTCTAGCTGCAATACTAATGTTTTGTTTTCCATTAATGGATGTATCAGGTAGAAATGATGATATAGCACAATTAGAGGTACAAACAGCTGTCAATGAATTAGTAGATAAATTTAGAACTACTGGAGAAATAACACAAGATGAATTAGATGCGTTTTCACAAAAGATTGCAGCAACAGGAAATACCTATGATATAGAATTAGAATTACAAGTGTTAGACCAAAATCCTTCTAAAAAGGTAACACAAGTAGAAAGTACAAAAATAGGAGAAAATATTTATTATACATTATATACAACACAAATTCTTGATGAAATTCAAAATAATGCTGAATTAAGAAAAGCATTAAAAGAGGGAGATATAGTAACAGTAAAAGTTAAAAATACTAATACTACTATAGCACAAAATATAAAAAATTGGCTTTATAGTTTAGTAGGAAATGATGCATATACAATATATGCTTCTGCTTCTGGTGTTGTAATGACAAATGCAAGTAAATAAATGAAAAGCTTAATTTGGTTAATATACTAAATTAAGCTTTTAGAATATAAATGACATTATTTTATAATGTAATATTATAGCAGATTAATTTAAATGTTATAATGAAATTGCAAATAAAAAATGGGAGGAACAAATGAAATTACAACATTTAACAATTATATTTATTATTATAATGTTGCCAATAATGTTAATATTATCTAATTATATACAAACACAAATAGATATAGCAGTATTAAGAGATAATTATACTAAAAGCTTAATAGATTCTACTCATGATGCAATGGTAGCTTATGAATTAAATAGTATGAATAATAATTATAATCAAGATGCTAATTCCAAAAAAAGAGATGTACAAGCATCAATAAATACATTTTTCACAAGTATGTCAAATAACTTAGGTGTACCAGGATATATAAAAAAATATGTAGAACCTTATATTCCAGCAATTGTTTTTACTGGATATGATGGATATTATATTTATGCAAAAACAAAGGAAATACCAAGATATACAAAGCAAGAGGAAAAAGCAGATACTACAGGTACAATTTCTGAAGGAGATATAAAAGATGGAGAAGAAATAACAGAATATAATTTAAAACCATATATATACTATTCAGCAGAATATAAAAATGTAAATATAGATGTTGTAATAAATTATACATTAGATAATTATGTAACAATATATGGAACAGTAAATGGAGTTTATATTTCACAGTCAGGATATTTAATAGATAATAAAATAAATAATACTCTAAATGAAACTTTACAAGAAAATATAGTTGCAAAAGTAAAGAACTCAAGTGGTGATACATTTTATAATAAAGATAATTGTATATATTATTATACATACAGTCCTAGAAATAAAACAATGCAAAAAATTTACAACACTGATTACGGATATTGTTATATATCTGAATCTGGATATTTAATTCAAGCAAATGATTGCACAGAAGTAAATAGTATAGGTGATATAGATTTTAGTGATATATCAAAAACATATATTTTAAAAAATAATTATATTATAACTGAATTATACAATAAGGATTTTGATTTTTCTGAGGATATAAAAGCGAAATTAGGTAGTCTAAAAGTTAATGATATGGTAGTAAATACTAAAAATGGAAGAAAAAGAGTAGCTGAATTAACAGAGGAAGATGAAAATAATGCATATTATTATTTAAAAAATAATAATAATATAATTTTTGATGGAAATAAAGAAAAAGAGACATCAAATTTTAATGAGCATAGAAAAGAGGTAATAAAGTTATCTATACAAGAAAACTTAAAATCTGCACTTGCAAATTATCAAAGTGATGGAACAATTACATATAAACTACCAAAGCTTACAGACACAGATTGGGAAAGCATTTTTAGTAATGTATCTATGATTACATTTATACAAGACTTACCAATTCTTAATGGAACATATAATAATTATGTAATTGCTACAAGTACAGGAAATAAAGAATATGTACCAGACGATGGAATATATTTTATAGATAGTAATAATACTTATCATAGAATTACATGTGACCAAATACAAGGAAATGTAATAGGATATAAAGCATTAGAATTTGAAAGAAATAAAGTATCTATAGATGGTGATACAAGAAATTACTATCCTCATGATGCAAAAGCATGTTACAAATGTATTGTAAGTTCAAATTATCCTAGTTTATATGATTCTAGTGGAAATTTAAATGTATCAGATCAGAATTTGAAAAACGCATATTATGCAGCTTTAGCAAGAGAAAGAGTAACTTTCTACAAATCAACAAGTTTCTTAAAATAAAAGACAGGTAAACACCTGCCTTTTTTTTGTTATTTTTTTATGCAAAATGGTTATCCTAAAATTAAAAGAAATTTTAAGAAGGTAATTATTATGAATAAAAAAATAAAAAAATTTTTAATAGTGTTTTTTTTATCTTGTTTAGTTATAGCTTTAGTATATGTAGTAAATATTACATCTATGCCAGAAAGTATAATTTTATTTGAAGGTGAGAAATTAAATATTAAAACTGCACCAGGAATAATATTTGAAACAAAAAATCAAGATGGGCAAATTGAAAAAATAAATAATTATGAAACTGTTGAAGCATCAAGTAATATTTCAAATGAAAATGAATTAGTTGAAGAAATAAATATAACAGCAAGTTTATTTGGAAAAATTGATTTAAAAGATATTACAGTTAATGTAATTGAAAATACAGAGGTTGTTCCACTTGGAAATATTGTAGGTGTTAAACTGTATACAAATGGAGTATTAGTAGTTGGTGTTTCTGAAATTGCAGGAGAAGATGAAATAACATATAAACCTTATGAAGAAGCAGGAATATATGAGGGAGATATGATAGTAGAAATGGATGAAGAACTTGTAACTTGTACAGCAGATTTAATAGAAAAAGTTAATGGATCTTATGGTAAAAAAATAGATGTAAAATATGTAAGAGAAGGAGAGGTAAAAGAAACAAGCATCCTACCTGTAAAAACCGAAAAAGATACTTATAAACTTGGCTTGTGGGTAAGAGATACAGCAGCAGGTGTTGGTACAATAAGTTTTTATGAACCATCCACAGGAGAATTTGCAGCACTTGGGCATGGAATTATGGATGTAGATACAGGAAAATTAATAGATATTTCAACAGGAGAATTTATAACAACTAATATAATAGATATAAAAAAAGGAGAAAAAGGCAATCCAGGTAAAATACAAGGGTCAATAGAAAATCAAATTACCGTTGGTAATATAGAAAAAAATACAAGCTTTGGAGTTTTTGGAAATTTAAATAATATATCTGCATTAAATATTGATTTATCCAATAAAATGAAAGTAGCATTAAGAGATGAAATAAAAACTGGAAAAGCTTCTATAATTTGTACATTAGAAAATAATGTTAGAAAAGAATATGAGGTTGAAATACAAAAGATATATAAAACTAATAATACAGATAATAAAAGTATGACTGTAAAGATAACAGATGAAGAACTTTTAGAAAAAACAGGTGGAATAATACAAGGTATGAGTGGTAGTCCAATAATACAAGATGGAAAATTTATAGGAGCATTAACACATGTTCTAGTATCAGACCCAAGTATGGGATACGGTGTCTTTGCAGACATGATGCTAAAACAAATGAGAAAATAATAATAGACAATAGTTTTTAAATAGTGTATAATAGGTATATAATTTAATTAAAAGGAATGATGAGTCTAATTATGAAAAGAACAAAATTAGCTGATAGAATTTTACCTAAATACACAAAAGGTGAAGAAATATTTAATATGGTATCACACATAGTAGGTGGAGTAGTTGGAATTGTTGCAATAGTTTTGTGTGTGGTATTTTCAGCAATAAGACATAATGGATATGGAATAGCATCTGGAATAGTATTTGGTATAACTCTAGTAGTTTTATATACAATGTCTAGCATTTATCATGGTCTAAAACCTGAAAGAAAAGCAAAAAAAGTATTTCAGATAATTGACCATTGTTCAATATTTTTATTAATAGCAGGTTCATATACACCTTTTGCTCTTTGTTCTATAAGAGAAGCAGACCCAGTTGCAGGTTGGGTTATATTTGGAGTGGTATGGCTTTTAGCTATAATAGGAATTGTTTTTAATGCGGTTGACTTAAAGAAATTTGATAAATTTTCTATGATATGTTATCTAGTTATGGGTTGGTGTATTGTAGTAAAGGGAAATTTAATAATAAATGCTTTAGGACCTGTTGGATTTGGTTTATTATTATCTGGTGGAATTGCATATACTCTAGGAGCAATTCTTTATGGAGTTGGAAAAAAGAAAAAATGGATGCATTCAATATTTCATTTATTATGTATAGTTGGAAGTATATTGCATCTAATATGTGTGCTAATATATGTAATATAAAAAGAAGGGAAATTTATGGCAAAAAAATTATTAATCACAGAAAAACCATCTGTAGCAATGGAGTTTGCAAAAGCACTTAAAATAAATACAGCACGAAAAAATGGATATTTAGAATCTGACGAATGGATAATAACATGGTGTGTAGGTCATTTAGTTACTATGTCATATCCTGAAAAATACGATGAAAAACTTAAATTTTGGAGACTAGATACCCTTCCTTTTATGCCTAAAGAGTATAAGTATGAGGTTATTCCTGCAGTTGAAAATCAATTTAAAATAATAAAAAGTGTTATAACAAGAGAAGATGTTGATACCATATATGTTAGCACTGACTCAGGAAGAGAAGGAGAGTACATATACAGACTTGTAGACCAAATGATTGGTGTTAAAGGGAAAAATAAAAAAAGGGTTTGGATAGATTCACAAACAGAGGAGGAAATACTTAGAGGAATAAAAGAAGCAAAGGATTTATCTGAATATGATAGTTTATCAGATTCTGCATATTTAAGAGCAAAAGAAGATTATTTAATAGGTATTAATTTTTCAAGATTACTATCTATAATATATGGAAAAAGAGTAGCAAAAAGCATAGAGCAAGATAGAGCGGTAATTTCAGTAGGAAGAGTTATGACTTGTGTTCTTGGTATGATTGTATCAAGAGAAAGAGAAATTAGAAATTTTGTTAAGACTAAATATTATAAAATAGTTGGAAATTTTGGCGAGGAAAGTAGCTTTTTTACTGGTGAGTGGAAGGTAAATGAAAAGTCCAAGTTTTATAATTCAAATTTGTTATATAATGAGACAGGATTTAAAAAGTTAGATGATGCTAATAAATTTATAGAAAATTTAAATGGAAAAGAAGCGGTTATTACAGATATTAAAAAATCAAAACAGAAGGAAAATGCACCACTTTTATTTAATTTAGCAGAAATTCAAAATGAATGTACAAAAAGGTTTAAAATAAAACCAGACGAAACACTAGAGGTTATACAAAACTTATACGAAAAAAAGCTTGTTACATATCCAAGAACAGATGCAAGAGTTTTATCAACAGCTGTAGCAAAGGAAATAACTAAAAATTTAAACGGAATAGCAAAAAATTTTAATGATGAAGAAATTCAAAAGTACATAAAAAAAATGTCTGAAGAAAAATATTCTACAAATTTAATAAAAACTAAATATGTAAATGATAGTAAAATAACAGACCACTATGCTATTATTCCAACAGGTCAAGGATTTGATAGTTATGGAAAATTACCAGAGCTTCATAAAGAAATATATAAACTTATAGTAAAAAGATTTTTAGCAATTTTTTATCCACCAGCAGAGTTTAATAAAATATCAGTAACAGTAAGTGTAGATGATGAGTTATTCTTTGCAAGTGGAAAGGTATGTTTAAACTTAGGATATTTAGAGGTAGCAAAATCCAAAAACATAAATCAAGATGAAAAAAATGATGTTAAAAAAGATGAGCAAGAAGATAAAGTAAATATTGAAATTTTAAAGGATTTAAAAAAGGGACAAAAAATAAATATTTTAGGTTTAGACACTAAAGAATCAGAAACAAGTCCACCATCAAGATATAATTCAGGTTCAATAATTCTTGCTATGGAAAATGCAGGAAAGTTAATAGAAGAGGAAGAATTAAGAGAACAAATAAAAGGTGCAGGTATTGGAACAAGTGCTACAAGAGCTGAAATTATAAAAAAATTAGAAAAGATTAAATATATACAAATAAATAGTAAAACACAAATAATTACACCAACAAATTTTGGTGAAATAATTTTTGATGTAGTTTATTCATCAATGCCTGATATGCTAAATCCAAAACTTACAGCTAGTTGGGAAAAAGGGCTAGAAATGGTAGCAAAAAAGGAAATTAAACCAGAAGAATTTATGGAAAAATTAGAAAAATATATAAATTCTAAAATAGGAAGATTAGTAGTAAAAATGTAAAAAATGGACGAGTTTATCGTCCATTTTTTAATATAATAGTAAATTATATCTGCATTGCCATTTATTAAATTTTAAAGCTATTTGGAAGCAAATCTTTAATTGTGCTATATGTAAAGTTATTATTATCTGTTAAATAATATATTTTAAAAGAATCATCTACAAATTCACTCATAAATTGTCTACAATAACCACAAGGCAAACATGATTCTAAATTTTCTGATGATTTTTTACCACCAACAATATAAATTGTTTCAAATTCAGATTCGCCATCTGAAATTGCTTTACAAAAAGCAACTCGTTCAGCACATATAGACATTATTCCATTATTTTCAATGTTACATCCTGTATATATTTTTCCGGATTTTGTAACTAAACACGCACCTACTTGATAATTAGAATAAGGTGAATAAGAGTTCTTTCGAGCCTTTTTTGCTATTTCAAATAATTCTTCTATTTGCATAATTTAATGCCTCCTTAATTAATTTTTTGGAGAAAGTAATTCTAATATTTTTGGATAAATTTTACTTGCATTGTTTTTCCAGTTATCTGTAACAGCTTTTGCTTGTTCCCTTGAACCAACATAAGTTGTTACCTCAAAAACTGTTTTATGGTTTTCTATTATTTTACAAATTACAGTAAAGTCATTTTCACTATGTGGAATAAATTCTGTAGAAATAGAAGATTCTTCTTTAATTTCATCTAATACTGTTTTTATTTTTGTATCAACATTTAAAAGTATTATACCTGGTAAAATATCAGATGTTAATGATAACAGGTTTTCACCCTCAGGAGTTAATTCATAAAATACCTCATCTTCTTTTTTAAAGGAAAGAACATATTTACTTTCAACTAAATCAAAAAGGAATTGTTGAAAATAAAAATAGTTCATATCATATACTACTGAAATTATTTTATAAAGGTCATCATTTGTAAGGGGTTTTTTTATCTTTGCCAAAATATATAAAATTAATACTTTATTTTCGGCAAGAGAATCACTATTTGGTGTAAATTTCATAAAAGACCTCCTAAATATTTAATGTTTTTTCAATAACAGACCAAATATCTTCAGAATAAATTTTTCTTTCTGCAGAAAATGGCAATATTTGGACATCATCATTTGTAACTCCTAAATATTCTTTTAATTG
This sequence comes from uncultured Clostridia bacterium, assembly GCA_947584125.1. Lineage (GTDB taxonomy): Bacteria > Bacillota > Clostridia > TANB77 > CAG-508 > CANRMR01. The sequence goes on along the minus strand of CANPWI010000009.1, from coordinate 3,114 downwards.
TAAAACAGTAGAATCTACTTTTGTAACAGCAATTTTATCTGCCTTTGTTGCAATAATTATAAAAGGTAATCCTGTATTTTTTATATATTCATACATTAGAATATCGTTTTCACTTGGCTTATGCCTAATATCTATAAGTAAAAGTATTAAAGAAATGTTTTTTCTATTAAAAAGATATTCTTCAATAAATTTTCCTACTTTTTCTTGCTCCATTTTTGACATTTTACTGTACCCATAACCTGGAAGGTCAACAAAATAAAACTTTGAATCTATATCATAAAAATTAATTTGTCTTGTTTTACCAGGTTCGCTACTAGTTCTAGCAAGAGATTTTCTATTAATTAATGTATTAATAAAAGAAGATTTTCCTACATTAGACTTACCAGCAAGAACTATTTCAGCTAAACCAGATGTTGGGTATTGCTTTGGCGAAACAGCTGAAATTTCAAATTTTGGGTTTTTAACTATCATATTTTATTTAATCTCCTTTTTAGGATATAATTTGTCTATTCCGCCCATATATGGCATTAAAGGTTTAGGAATATTAATACTACCATCTTCATTATAATTATTTTCTAAAAATGCAATAAGCATTCGAGGTGGGGCAACAACAGTATTGTTTAATGTATGTGCTAAATAATTTCCTTTTTCACCTTTTATTCGTATACCTAATCTTCTACTTTGAGCATCTGTTAAATTTGAACAGCTTCCAACCTCAAAATATTTTTATTTTTGTTGTCTAGGACTCCATGCCTCAACATCAACACTTTTTGCTTTTAAATCTGCTAAATCTCCAGAACAACATTCAAGTGTTCTTACAGGAATATCTAATGACCTAAATAGTTCAACAGTATATGACCATAATTTATCATACCACATATAACTGTCTTGGGGTTCACAAACAACAATCATTTCCTGCTTTTCAAATTGATGTATTCTATAAACACCTCTTTCTTCAATACCATGAGCACCTTTTTCTTTTCTAAAACAAGGAGAATATGATGTCATAGTATATGGTAACTCATTTTTAGGAAGAATTTGATTTTTAAATTTACCAATCATTGAATGTTCACTTGTACCAATTAAATATAAATCTTCGCCTTCAATTTTATACATCATTGCATCCATTTCTTCAAAGCTCATAACACCTGTTACAACATCTGAGCGTATCATAAAAGGTGGAACGCAATAAGTAAATCCTTTATTAATCATAAAATCTCTTGCATAAGAAAGAATTGATGAATGAAGTCTAGCAACATCTCCCATTAAATAATAAAATCCATTACCAGCTACTCTCCTAGCAGAGTCTAAATCAATACCACAAAGACTTTCCATAATTTCTGTGTGATATGGAATTTCATAAGAAGGAACAATAGGCTCACCATATTTTTGAACCTCAACATTTTCTAAATCGCTTTTACCTATTGGAACTGATTCATGAATAATATTTGGTATTTTCATCATAATTTCTTTTATTTTCTCAGAATATTCAAGTTCTAATTTTTCATTTGAAACTAATTCTTCATTTATATTAGTAACTTGTTTCTTTATATCTTCAGCTTCATCTTTTTTTCCTTCACGCATAAGCATACCAATTTTTGAACTTAAATTATTTCTGTTCATTCTTAAATCATCACCATGAAGCTTAATTTTTCTATTTTTTTCATCTAATTCTAAAACTTCATCAACAAGAGGTAACTTATGGTCCTGAAACTTCTTTTTTATATTTTCCCTAACAATATCAGGATTTTCTCTTAAAAATTTTATATCAATCATTTCTATAGCTTCCTTTCATTGTATATTATAGTAGAATTTTACCACTTTTTTAATAAATTTGCAACTGAAACTTTTAGGGAAAATAAAGTTTTTGAGATTTTTTGTATGAAATAAAAAGATAATATTTTAAATATGTTACAAAAAGTTAAAAAAAATGAAAAAAGCTGTTGACATACGGAATAAAGCGTTGTATAATATTAAAGTGTTTAGATTTGCGTTGAAGCGAAATGTGGCTACATCCTTACGGATATAAAGGGATGGAGGGAACTTTCGTGGAGTATGTCTTGGCTAAGACCAGGCGGTAAGTTTTGTATGCCTAGTAAATTGGTATACAAGTTATGCATTTTTTTGCATAAATGTAAACGCTTATCCCAAAAAAAAGTATATCCAAATTGGGATTTTAATATTGGTAATAAAAGAAACACCAGGATGCGTTTAAACTTGCCTAGGTAAAATATTATTTTAAGGAGGGAAAATTACTATGGCAAATGTGGTAACAAGTGAAAAAATCAGAATAAGATTAAAGGCTTATGATCATGTTGTTTTAGATCAGTCTGCTGAAAAAATAGTAGATACTGCTAAAAGAACAGGAGCAAAAGTTTCAGGTCCTATTCCATTACCAACACAAAAGGAAGTTGTAACAATTTTACGTTGTCCTCACAAATATAAAGATTCAAGAGAACAATTTGAAATGAGAACACATAAAAGAGTTATAGATATCCTTTATCCAACACAAAAAACAGTTGATAGTTTAATGAAATTAGACTTACCTGCTGGTGTTGATATTGAAATGAAACTTTAATTAGTAATAAAAAATTACTATAAAATGAAATTGAATTAATTGTTCAAAAAAATAAAAATTTAAACCATGCTGGCAAGAAAAGTCAGCCAATAGTTAGGAGGAAAGAAAATGAACAAAGCAATAATAGGAAAGAAAATAGGAATGACACAAATTTTTGATGAAAAAGGATTAGTTGTTCCAGTAACAGTAATCGAAGCTGGACCATGTATTGTATCACAAGTTAAAAATGTAGAAACAGATGGATATAATGCAATACAATTAGGATTCGGAGATGTAAAAGATAAACATTTAAATAAACCAGAAAAAGGACATTTTGCAAAATCAAACATTACACCTAAAAAACATTTAAGAGAATTTAGAATGGAAGAAATAGATGTAAAAGTTGGAGATGAAATTAAAGCTGATGTTTTTGAAGCTGGAGATAAAATAGATGTTCAAGGTACTACAAAAGGAAAAGGATTCCAAGGTGTTATAAAACGTCATGGACAATCAAGAGGACCTATGGGACATGGTTCTATGTATCATAGAAGACCAGG
>CANPWI010000008.1 GCA_947584125.1 uncultured Clostridia bacterium | reverse complement strand
CAGGACAAAAGAGAAAGATACCTAGCAGAGTTAAGAGAAAAATATATACTAGACCAAAGAGCAATAGAAGATACTGGTATAGAGAAAGGAAGGAAACAAGGAATAAAAGAGAATAGCATTGCTGTTGCCAAAAAACTTAAAGAAGAAAATTTAGATATTGAAATAATTTGTAGAGCAACAGGATTAACAAAAGAAGAAATTGAGAAATTGTAAAAAATAAAAAATTTTAATTTTTTTGATATTAATCAGTTATTTTATAATTACTTGATTAATATCTTTTTTTATGATAAGATAGTAAAAATATAAAAAATAAAAGGTGGAAAATGATAAATATACTTTGGTGTGGAAATAAAAAGGTTTTTGATGGAGCTCTTACACAAATAATATCAATTACCAATAGAACAAAAGAACCTATTAACTGTTATGTTTTTACAATGAATCTCACAAGGTTAAAACCAGAATATGAAGAAATTGATGATGAACAAATAGATTTTTTAGAAAGAGTTGCAAAATCAAAAAACATAGATAATAAAGTTACAAAAATAGATGTAACAAAAATTTATGAAGAAGAATTTAAAAATTGTAAAAATGAAAATGCATATTGTACGCCATATACACTTTTAAGGTTATTTGCTGATAAAATAGAAAATATTCCAGATAAAATTTTATATTTAGATATTGATATGATGGCACATGGAGATATTTCTGAGCTTTATAATATAGATATAGATGAATATGAATATGCAGCTGTAAAAGAAAAATATGGTTCAAAACTAATAAGACCAGATTATATAAATGCAGGAATGTTATTATTAAACACGAAAAAAATAAAGGAAACTCGGTCTTTTAGAAAAAGCAAGAACTATGATAAAAACTAAAAAACTATTATTTGCAGACCAAGATGCTATATATTGGTCTACTACAAAGAAAAAGATTTTACCTAGAATATATAACGAACAAGCAAAGTTTAATAGAGAAGATACAGTAATATGTCATTTTTGTAAAAGATTAATGCTTTTACCATATCCACATACAGAAAATTATAAGCAATGGAATGTAGATGAGGTACATAAAATACTAAAATGTCATAGTTTTGATAAAGATTTAGAAGAATATTTGGAATTAAAAGATAAATTTAAAAATAAAGTAGAAATGGGGATTTAAAAATGGAAAATAAAGAAACACTACCTATATTTTTTGCAGTAGATGATGAATATATGCCTTTTTTAGCTGTAACATTACAGTCGATTATAGATAATTCTTCAGAAGAATATTATTATTTATTAAAAATATTGTATACCAATATTAGCGAAGAAAACAAAAATAAAATAAAAAAATATGAAAGAAAAAATATAAATATAGAATTTGTAGATTTAAATTATTATATTAAAGAAATAAAAGATAAATTATATACAAGAGATTATTATTCAAAATCAACATATTTTAGATTATTTATACCAAATTTATATCCACAATATAAAAAAGCATTATATTTAGATAGTGATATTGTTCTTCTAACAGATGTAGCAAATTTATATAACATAGATATGGGAACAAACTTAGTTGCAGCAGCTCCAGATGATGTAATACAAACTATGGAAGTATTTAGAGAATATGCTGAAAAGGTAGTAGGAGTTGCTTCATATAAAAATTATTTTAATGCAGGCGTATTACTTATGAATTTAGATGAGCTTAGAAAATTTAAATTTCAAGAAAAATTCATATATTCACTAGATAAAATAAAGTTTGCAGTTGCTCAAGACCAAGATTATTTAAACAGACTTTGCAAAGGAAGAGTACTTCTTATAGATAGTAATTGGAATAGAATGCCTATTGCAAGAGCATCTGTAGATGAAAAAAATATTAAATTAATACATTATAATTTATCATACAAACCATGGCATTTTGATGATATTTTATATAACGAAATATTTTGGAAATATGCTAAAAAAACAGAGTATTATGATAAAATATTAAAAATAAAAGAAGAATATACAGAAGAAGAAAGATTTGATGATAAAGAAAGATTTTTAAAACTAAAAGAACTTGCACAAAGCGAATCAGATTGTGTAGGTGATGATAGAAGATATAGAAATCCAAGTGAGGTAAATATAGAAAAATCACAAGAAAGAATCAAAATACAAGAAAAAATAGAAGAAATGGAGAAAAATGGAATATTTGATGTAGACCCAGAAGATGATCCACCTGCAGTAGTTTTAGAACCAGATAAAGTAGATTATTTAAAAGAAAAAGCATCAAGTAGAATAAAAGCAAAAGTTGCAAACAAAATGGCAGAAAGATTTTTCAATGAATTAGTAAAAGAGAATAAAGTTATAATAAAAGAGGTAAATGGACTTGAAAATTTAGAAAAAGTAACAACTGGAGGAGTTATAACTTGTAATCATTTCAATCCATTCGATTCTTTCACAGTTGAAACTGTATATAGACAAACAAAACATTACAAAGAAGAAAATAAAAAATTATATAAAGTAATAAGAGAAGGAAATTATACAAATTTCCCAGGCTTCTATGGATTTTTATTTAGAAATACAGAAACATTACCATTAAGTTCAAATACAAAAACTATGGAAAAATTTTTAAATGCAGTAGATAAAATTTTACAAAGAGGAGAGTTTATATTAATTTATCCAGAGCAAAGTATGTGGTGGAACTATAGAAAACCAAAACCATTAAAAGTAGGAGCATACAAATTTGCAAGTAAAAATAATGTACCTGTAATTCCAATATTTATAACATTAAAAGAAACAGATATAATTGGTGATGATGGTTTCCCTATTATGGAATACTATGTAAATATAGAAGAACCAATATATCCAGTAGAAGATAAAAGTATTAAAGAAAATATGAAAATAATGCAAGAAAAAAATGCTGAGGTATGGAAAGCAGTATATGAAGATTTTTATAAAGTTCCATTACAATATACAACTGAAAGTGAAAAAAAGGAAGCTTAATATATGGAAAAAGGAAAAGTAATATATTATGAAGACGAACTTAATGATGAATTTTCAGAAGCAAAAATAATTCCAAGAATAATAGACGAAAACTATAAATATATACATAAAAATCCAATTTGGAGATTATGCTCATATATTTTTCAAAACATTCTTACAATGCCAATAAAGATTTTATATTCAAAAATTAAGTTTAAAATTAAATTTGTTGGTAAAGAAAAATTAAAAAAATATAAAAATGAAGGATATTTTATATATGTAAATCATACTCAAAGTTTTGCAGATACATTTATACCAAGCCTAGCGAACTATCCTAAAAGAAATTATTTTATTGTAAATCCAGAAAATGTTTCAATAAAATTTTTAGGGAATTTTGTACAAATGCTAGGCGCTTTGCCTGTTCCTGGAAATAAAGGTGCAATGAAAAATTTTTTAGAAGCAATAAAGGAAAAAATACAAAAAAAACGCTCTATAACAATTTATCCAGAAGCACATATTTGGCCATACTACACTAAAATAAGACCATTTAAAGATGTATCCTTTAAATATCCTATAGAATTAAATACAGCGGTATTTTGTATGACAAATACATATCAAAGTTATGGAAAAAATAATGACAAAGTAAAAATTGTAACATATATAGATGGACCATTTTTTAAAAATGAAAACTTATCAAATAAAGAAGCAAAAAAAGAGTTAAGAGATAGAGTTTATAAACAAATGTGTAAAAGAGCAGAAAATAGTAATATAGAATATATTGTGTATAAAAGAAAAGAAATAGAAGAGTGATTGTAATATGGAAAGTAAAAATATTGGTTTTACTATAGGAAAGTTTGCACCATTACATAAAGGACATCAATATTTAATTGAAACAGCAATGAAGGAAATGGATGAATTTTATATAGTTATATATGAAACTGATAAAATAAAAATTCCTATAGAAGAAAGAGCAAATTGGATAAAAAATTTATATCCAAAAGCTAAAATAATATATGCAAAAAATCCACCTAGTAAATATGGATTAGATGAAGAAAGTGTAAATATACAAACAAATTATTTAAAAAAAATAATAGGAGAAATACCAGTTACACATTTTTATAGTAGTGAAGAATATGGAAAATATGTAGCTGAAAAAATGAATATACAAGATAGAAGAATAGATAATAAAAGAAATGTTGTACCAATTTGTGCAACAAAAATTAGAGAAAATCCTGAGCTTTATAAAAATTATTTAGATGAAAGTATAGTATCTAAATATAATATATAATAAAAAATTATTACAAAATCTTGACTTTTTAAGAATTTTGTAATAAAATAGTAAAGCAATTGTATTAAAAGAGTAGTTTTAAACTTCTCCCCGGTAGTTTAAAAATTACGAAATTTAATATACAAATAATAATAATTGAATGAATGGAGGGTATTTATTACCATGAATAATACTACATATAGTGTAAAGAAAAATGAAATTGAAAGAAAATGGTACATTATTGATGCAGAAAACAAACCATTAGGTAGAGTTGCAACAGAAGCTGCAAAACTATTAAGAGGAAAACATAAACCAACTTTCACACCTAATATGGATGTTGGTGATCATGTAATTATAATAAACTGTGATAAAGTTATTTTAACAGGAAATAAATTAAATCAAAAAATTTATAGACATCATTCAGGATATATTGGTGGAATGAAAGAAACAGTTGCAAAAGATATGTTAGCAAATAAACCAGAAAAAGCAATGATGTTAGCTGTTAAAGGAATGCTTCCACACAATAGTTTAGGAAGACAATCTTTAAAGAAATTAAGAGTTTATGCAGGTAGTGAACATGAAAATCAAGCTCAAAAACCAGAAATTTGGAATTTTTAAATTTAAGGAGGAAGTATAAAAATGCCTAAAGCAAAATCAGAAAAAATAATGTTCTATGGTACAGGTAGAAGAAAAAGTTCTATAGCTAGAGTAAGATTAGTAGAAGGAACAGGAAAAATAACAATTAATGGAGTTGACATTGAAGAATACTTTGGTATGGAAACATTAAAAGTTATAGTTAGACAACCATTAGTTGCAACAGATACATTAAACAAATATGATGTTATTTGTAAAGTAACAGGTGGTGGATTTACAGGTCAAGCAGGAGCTGTTCGTCACGGTATAGCAAGAGCTTTAAATGAAGCAAATTCAGAATTTAGACCAACTTTAAAAGCAAATGGATTTTTAACAAGAGATCCAAGAATGAAAGAAAGAAAGAAATATGGTTTAAAGAAAGCAAGAAAAGCACCACAATTCTCAAAAAGATAATTATGGCAAAAAAACTATATACAAAGCGGTAATCATTGGCATTACTGCTTTTTTTATAAAAAAATGTAGAAATACAAAAAAATATATGTTAAAATTACATAAGAAAAAGTTAAAAGGAGTAGTTATGGAAAAATTAAATACAATTATGGAATTTAAAAATAATATAGACACAAATTTATTAATAGACATACTAATTGCTATAGGAATTTTTATAATATTTAAAATTTTAAGTTCTTTATTATCTTATGTGATAATAAAAATATTTAATATGAAGGTAAAAGATAATAAAAAAATTAAAGAAAATGTATTGTATAAGCCATTAAAAAGAATATTCTCATTAATTGGTTCATATATAGCTATAAGCTTTTTAAAAATACCTGAACAACCAATGTTTTGGATAACAAAAATATTTAGAATATGCTTAATAATAACAGTAGCAAATGCACTTGGAAATTGTTTGACACCAAAATCTAAATTAATGAAAAGAATGAAAGAAAACGACAAGATAACTACAAACAACAAAGCAACAGATTTTATAGGAAAAGTAATAAGAACTATTATTTATATAATTGCAGGATTTATGATAATTTTTGAACTAGGATATGATTTATCAGGAATTATTACAGGCTTAGGTATAGGTAGTGTTGTTATTGCACTTGCAGCACAAGATATAGCCAAAAACTTATTTAGTGGTATAGTTCTTCTTTTTGATAAACCTTTTATGATTGGAGACTATGTAAAAATAGATAATATAGAAGGAACTGTTGATGATATGTCTTTTAGAGCTATAAGAATTAGAGCATTAGATAATACATTAGTAACAATTCCAAATAATAAAATATCAGAAGGAAATGTAATAAACTATACAAAAATGGAAAAAAGAAGATATGAATTAGATTTATTAGTCAGACCAGATACAAACATAGATAAACTAGAAATAGTAATAGAAAGAATTAAAGAAGAATTAATAAACAATAGGTTTGTAATAGAAGACACAATTAATGTTCACTTAAATAATGTTACCGACAAAGGTATAAATATAAATATTTATTTATATACAAAAATAGTAGATACTACAGAATTTTTAGATTTTAAAGAAAGTATAAACATAAAAATATTAAGAATTCTTAAAGAAGAAAATATAGAACTTGTAAATAATTATAATGTAATAAAAATGAAATAAGTTATATCTTTTGATATAGCTTATTTCATTTAATATAAAAATTTATAGATAAATTTTTAATTTTTCTACACTATTTTCTTGTAGTTTAACAAAATCTTTTAAAGTCTTTTTTATATTTTCATCAATATTAGGATTATTATTTAAAATTTTTCTTCCTTCAATAATTCCCATAACAGTACCTTGAATTAAAAGTTCTGAAAGTTTAGAATTACTTTGGTCATTCATAGTATTCATTTGAACACCCATCCAAGACATAAATTTATCCTTATAATTGTTATCTTTTGGTACTTCTCCATAATTTGTATAAGAATCATTAACTCTGTTTAAAATATCATCATATTGATTATATTGTGAACTAAGTTCATCTCTAAAATGAGAATCACCAACTTTATCTGATACATAACTAATAGCGTCCATTCCCATTTTTGCACCTTTGTGAATCTCTTTTAAAACTTTCATATTTTCATCGTTATTATTTACAGTATTCATAAGAACCTCCTAAAAAATATATTAATATTATTTTAAACAAAAATAAAAAAATTATAATAATTTATTGAAAAGTAGCAAATAAAAATATATACTATTAAAAAACAAAATTGAGGAGAAAAAAATGGAAAAAGTTAAATGGACAAACGAACAAGCTTTAGCAATAAATGAAAAAAATAGTAATATATTAGTAGCAGCTGCTGCTGGAAGTGGAAAAACAGCAGTGTTAGTTGAAAGAATTATACATAGAATAATACAAGATAAATTAGATATTGACAAAATGCTTGTAGTAACATTTACAAATGCAGCTGCATCAGAAATGAGACAAAGAGTATTAGAAGCAATATACAAAAAAATTGAAGAAGAACCAGAAAACAAACACTTACAAAGACAAATAGTTTTACTTGCAAAGTCAAACATAAGTACAATACATTCATTTTGCTTAGAGGTTATAAGAAATAATTTTTTTGAAATAGACATATCTCCAAACTTTAAAATAGGAGAGCAGGCTGAATTAGAAATATTAAAACAAGAAGTATTAGAAGAATTATTTGAAAACAAATACGAAGCAGAAGATGAAGAATTCATAAAATTACTTAATACATATACTGGTTATAGAGAAGATGAACCATTAAAACAAATAGTGTTAAATATTTATTCATACATACAAAGTATGCCTTTTCCAAAAAAATGGTTAGACGAAAAAATAGAAATGTTTAATGAAAAAAATGATGAAGAAGATTTTGGAAAAACAATATGGGGCAGTAGTTTAATAAAATCAGCTAAAGACGATATAAATTTTTTTGTACAACAATTAAGAGTATTAGAAAAAGAATTAAGCAAATTTAAAGAACTTGAAAAATTTTTAAAAATAATAAAAATAGACATTGCAAATTTAGAAGAAATTTCTAAATTAGAAACATGGGATAAGTTATACGAAGCAATAAATAATTTATCTTTTGATAGATGGCCTACAGATAAAAAGGTAACAAACCCATTAAAAAATGATGCAAAAGACAAAAGAGATAAAATAAAAGATGATATAAAAAAAATAAAAGAAAAAATATTTTTTGTAGATTCTAAACAAGCAAAAAAAGATATTGAAGAAATGTATTACATATTAAAAAGCTTGAAAAACATAGTATTTGATTTTATAGAAGAATATTCAAAAGCTAAAAAAGAAAAAAATATAATAGATTTTAATGATATAGAGCATTTTGCATTAAATATTTTGGTAAAAGAAGATGAACATGGAAATATTACCACAAGCTATATTGCAAAAAAATACCAAGAAAAATTTGCAGAAATTGCAATAGACGAATATCAAGATAGTAATATGGTACAAGAATATATATTATTGGCTATATCTAAAGGAAATAATATGTTCATGGTAGGAGATGTTAAGCAAAGTATATATAAATTTAGACAAGCGTGTCCAGAATTATTTTTACAAAAATATGAAAGTTATAAACTAATAGAAGAAAAGAAAGATAATGATAATTTAAAGATACAACTATTTAAAAATTTTAGAAGTAGAGAAAATGTTTTAGATTTTACTAACTTAATATTTCAAGATATTATGAGTAAAGAACTAGGAGATATAGATTATAACAAAGATGAATATCTTAATTTAGGAGCAGATTATCCAAAAGAATTAACAAAAGAAAGTGTGCAAACACAAATACAAATTATAGATGCCAACAAGAATGAGGATGATTTAAAAACAGAATATAAAGAAGATGACTATGATGAAAATGAAGATGAGGAAAATGAAGAAGAAGAACAAATAGAAATAATAGAAAATTCTGAGCTTGAAGCAAAATGGGTAGCAAATGAAATAAAAAAATTATTAAATTCCGATATGCAAGTATATGATAGAAAAAGAGGATATAGAAAACTAACTTACAAAGATATTGTTATATTACTTAGGTCAACTAAATTTTCAGCACCAATATTTGAACAAGAAATTTCTAATTTAGGATTTCCAGTGTTTAGTGATACATCAAGTGGATATTTAGATACAGTAGAAATAGATACTATTATTAGTGTTTTAAAAATAATAGATAATCCAATACAAGATGTTCCAATGTGTACAGTACTTAGAAGCATAATAGGTGGTTTTACAGATAATGAACTTATAGAAATAAAAATGATAAATAAAGATATTACTTTATATGAGTCAATGTTAAAATATGAAAACTTAGATAATGCAAATATAGAAATAAAAAATAAAATAGATAATTTCTTACAAAAAATAGAAGATTGGAGAAAAAAATCAGAATATATACCATTAGATGAATTAGTATGGCTTATATATAAAGACACAGGATATTACAATTATGTAAGTTTATTACCAGGCGGAGAATTGAAAATTGCAAATTTAAAACTACTATTTGAAAAAGCAAAACAATATCAAGAAACATCATTTAAAGGATTATTCAATTTTATACAATTCATAGAAAAGTTAAAAAAGAATAATGGAGATTTTGGTGGTGCTAAATTAATTGGAGAAAATGATGATGTAATTAGAATAATGAGTATACATAAAAGTAAAGGACTTGAATTTCCAATAGTATTTTTATCAGGTACTGGAAAAAAATTTAATTTACAAGATTTAAATAATAAAATTTTGCTTCATCAAAATTTAGGAATAGGACCAGAATATATTAATGCAGAAAAAGGAATAAGATATAATACATTACCAAAAGAAAATATAAAAAGAATTGCAAAACTAGAAACAATATCTGAGGAAATGAGAATATTGTATGTTGCATTAACAAGAGCAAAAGAAAAATTAATAATAACTGGAGTATCAAAAAATATACAAAAAGAACTTGAAGAAAAAAGAGTATTATTAGAAAGTAATAATAGTGAAAATGGAAAAATAAATAAAAATATAGTAAATAGATGTAATTCATATTTAGACTGGATTGAACTTGTAATGTTAAATAATCAAAATAATTCAAAAGACTATTTTACATTAAATATACAAGCAAAAGAAGAAATATTAAAAAATTGTGAAACAAAAGACGAAAAAGAAGAAAACTTATATGAAAAAATAGAAGATGTATGTTCTAAAGTAAAATTAGATAATAAATATATAGAAAAATTATCTTGGAAATATCCTTATGATTTAGAAATAAATATACCAACTAAAAGTTCAGTAACTAAATTAAAAGAAAATAATTTGCAAGATGTAGTTAATATTAATTATCCAAAATTTATGCAAGAAGAAATAGAGGTAAATTCTGCAAGAAAAGGTTCATTAATTCACTTATGTATGCAAAGATTAGATGAAACAAAAGACTATACATATAAAGATATTCAAGAATTAGTTAATAATATGGAAAATAAAAAGATTATAACTAAAAAAGAAGCGGAATGTATAGATATAAATAAAATAATGAACTTTATAAAATCAAATATATGGCAAGAAATAAAAAATGCTAAAGAAGTATATAGAGAAAAACCATTTTATATAAATATTAAAGCAAAAGAAATATATGATGTAGAAACAGAAGAAAATATACTAGTACAAGGTATTATAGATTTATATTATATTACCAAAAAAGATGAAATTGTCCTTGTAGATTATAAAACAGATTATGTAGAAAATAAAAATGAAGAAATATTAAAAGAAAAATATAGGAATCAGTTAGAAATATACAAAAGAGCATTAGAATCTGCACTAAACAAAAAAGTAGATAAAGTATATATTTATTCAACATTTCTTAATAAAGAGATTAGTCTTTAAAAATGCATAAAACTGTTTACTATTTATGTAAAAAGTGGTATAATATATTAAGTTTATGCCTAACGAAAGGGATGAGATGTAATATGGCAAGAATGAAAACATTTGGAATATATGCACTAATTATTATAGTATTTTATATATTTTCAAATTTATTAATAAATGTAGGAATGAAATCAATATATAAAAATATAACAGACCAAGAAATAAATATAGAAAATCCTAATATAGAAATTAAGGAAGCAAAAGCAACTTATGTAAATGGTTATGTAGAAGGAACAATGACTAATAATTCAGACTCAAGAATTGATAATAAATATATAAAATTAGATGTTTATTCAAAAAGAGGAGTACTGTTAGAAACTAAATATATAGATGTAAACAATTTAGAACCTAATGCATCAAGAGATTTTAGAATGGCATTTAAAGCAAAAGAAGCATATAAATATGTAATGACATTAACAGATAATATTGAAGGTGTGGAAGACATTAGATTTTTCTCTGAAGAAGTAACAAAAAGATGGATAATAAAAGCATTACTTTTAACAGCATTCTTTTATTAAAATTTTATAAAAAAATATTGCTATTTTATTATAAATGTAATATAATTGTAACATACTTGTAATAATGACATACAAGTATGTTATATTTATATAAAGGGAAGGAAGATTATAATGTTCACATTTGGACAGGATATTGGTATAGATTTAGGTACAGCAACAGTTATTGCTTATGTAAAAGGAAAAGGTATTGTTCTTAGAGAACCTTCAGTAGTAGCAGTAAATAATAACACAAAAGAGGTTTTAGCTGTAGGACAAGAAGCAAGAAAAATGCTTGGAAGAACACCAGGAAATATAGTAGCAACAAGACCATTAAAAGATGGTGTAATTTCAGATTATACAGTAACAGAAAAAATGCTTAAACATTTTATAAGTAAAATATGTGGTAGGTCAATTTTTTCACCAAGAATAATGATATGTATTCCTTCTCAAGTTACAGAGGTTGAAAAAAAGGCAGTAATAGATGCTGCATCTCAAGCTGGTGCAAGAAAGGTATACTTAATAGAAGAACCAATAGCAGCAGCTATAGGAGCAGGAATAGATATATCAAAACCATGTGGAAATATGATAGTTGATATTGGTGGTGGAACAACAGATGTAGCAGTTATATCATTAGGAGGTTCAGTTGTTAGTTCATCATTAAAGGTTGCAGGAGATAAATTTGATGAAGCCATTGTTAAATATATAAAGAAAAAACACAATGTAATAATTGGAGATAGAACAGCAGAAGACTTAAAAGTTAATATAGGATGTGTATATCCAAAAATTCAAGATATGGAAATGGATATTAGAGGTAGAGATTTATCAACAGGTCTACCAAAAACTATAACAATTTATTCAAGTGAAATGCTAGAAGCATTAATGGAACCAGCAATGTTAATAGTAGATGCAGTTCATTCAGTTCTTGAAAAAACTCCACCAGAACTTGCAGCAGATATTAGTGATAAAGGAATATATATGACAGGTGGAGGATGTTTAGTAGATGGACTTGATAAATTATTGCAAGAAAAAACAGGAATAAATGTAATGATAGCACAAGATAGTGTATCATGTGTTGCATTAGGAACTGGAAAAGCATTAGATAATTTAGATACACTAGATGGAAAAAGTAGAAAATAAGGGTTGGTTTTAACCAACCCTTACAATATAGATATAAAATAATATAAGGAGAAAGGGATTAATCAATTAAATAGATTAATATTTATATATAATTGATTATACGAGAAAAAATGAAACAAAAAGTTGCTTTTTATACATTGGGTTGTAAGGTAAATCAATACGAAACAAATGCTATGAAACAAAACTTTATAGAAAAAGGATATGAAATTGTAGAATATGAAGAATATGCAGATATATATGTTATAAATACTTGTACAGTAACAAATATGTCAGATAGAAAATCAAGACAAGTATTAAGAAGAGCAAAACAAATTAATTCTAAAAGTATTGTTGTAGTAACAGGTTGTTATGTACAAGTAGCAAAAGAAGAAATAGAAAAAATTAAAGAAATAGATGTTATACTAGGTAACAATGAAAAAAAAGAAATTGTTGATAAAATAGAAGATTATATAAATAAAAATCAAAAACAGAAGAAAATAACAGATGTTATGCAAAAAAGAGAATTTGTTGAATTTGGAAATACAACATATACAGAAAAAACAAGAGCTGTAATAAAAATACAAGATGGATGTGATAGATTTTGTTCATATTGTATTATTCCTTATGCAAGAGGTAGGGTAAGAAGCAGAAAAATAGAAAATATTTTAGAAGAAGTTAAATTAATTTCAAAAAAAGAGATAAAAGAAATTGTAATAACTGGAATACATATTGCATCTTATGGTAAAGATTTTAAAGAGGATATAAAGCTTATTGATTTATTAGAAAAATTAAATGAAATAGATGGAATAAAAAGAATAAGATTAGGTTCATTAGAACCTAGTATTATAACTAACGAGTTTGTACAAAGAATAAAAAAATTAGAAAAAATTTGTGATCAATTTCATTTATCACTTCAAAGTGCATGTAACTCTACTTTAGAAAGAATGAACAGAAAATATAAAATAGAAGAATTTAAAGAAGCGGTAAAACTTTTAAGAGAAAATTACAAAAATGTTTTATTAACAGCAGATGTAATTGTTGGTTTTCCTGGAGAAACCGAAGAAGAATTTAATACTACATATAAAAACTTAGACGAAATAAAATTCTATAAAATGCATATATTTAAATATTCTCAAAGAAAAGGAACAAAAGCTGCAATTATGAAGAATCAAATAGACGGAAAAATCAAAGATGAAAGAAGTCAAAAATTAATAGAAATGTCAAACAAATTTCAACAAGAATATAATAAAGCTTATATTGGAAAAAAAGTTGAGGTATTATTTGAAGAAAGAGAAAATGAATTTGTAAAAGGCCATACAAGTAATTTCATAGAGGTAAAAGTAGAAACAAAAGAAAATTTAGATAACCAAATAAAAATGGTAAAAATTAATAAAATAGATAAAGAAAATGTAATAGGAGAATTAATAAAATAACAGTTATCCACTTATTGTTGCTAATAAGTGGATAACTGTTATTAAAATGTTAAAAATGTAACAATAATGTAATAAAAATGTAAACAAATATTAATTGAATTATTTATTATAATATAGTAAATTAATAATAAATAATTTATTACTAAGGAGGAAACAAAAATGAGCGAAAAAATAATGGGAGAATTTCAAATAAATAATGAAAATGTAGAAAATGCAGAAACAGTATATAATATAGGTTCAGAATTTAAACAAGTAGACAATCTTCCAACAAAGGTAGGATTTTGGACAAAATTCAAAAATTTCTGGTTACAAGAAATAAAGGTAGAATTAACACCACATCAACAAAAAGTAGAAGATGAAATTAACGAATTTTTACACCAAGAAATTACATGGCAAGGAGTAAAAGACTTCTTATTCCAAGAAGTTACATTTGGAAAGAAAAATAAATAGGTTATAAAAAAACCACTTCTTAATAATGAGAAGTGGTTTTTTATTTTATACATTAGAAATAGTTATGACAAGCATAAGCAAAAAATATTATACATAAAGATAATTATATGTTATCCTAAAAATAGAGAAATACCAAAGCTATATAAAGGAGGGGGAAACAAGAAAAATAATGCAAGAGAAAAGTTTAATGGTTATAAAAAAAGGAGGAATATTTGAAAAAATCAAAAAGTTCTTAAAAGGTTTATTTATAAAAGAAGAAATTATTATGCAAGAAGTAAATAATGAACCAAAAGAAAATGTACCAGAATTAAAACAAAAATTTAGACAAGAAATAAAATTTGATACAAAAGAACAATTGAGAATATTACAGCATCAGTTAAAAACAAAACAAATACAAATTTCAAATTTAACAGAAAAGCAAAAAGACGATTTAATTGAATTGTACAATGAACAAATAAAAATGAAAAAAGAAAGATTAGTAGGATTATACAAAAGAATAGAAAAATTAAAAAAAATGAAAGAAAATATTTAGGAGGATAAGAATATGGGAGCTTATGATGAGTTTAGAGCAAAAGAAATAATAAACACTATTAATAGTGGAGAAATTAATAAAATTATTGAAATTGGAAATGCTAAATTTTTTAGGAAGGATATTGAGTCACTTCCAAAAGAATTATTTGATAATGAAGAATTAGCATTATGTATAGCAGAGCATGGATGGGAAATATGGGGATATGATGATTTGGGATATGATGATTATAGAAGAAAAGATTATAGATATATAAATTTAATACCAGATAGTCAAAGAAATAATCCAAAAGTTGTGGAAGCACTTTTTAGACATATAGATGATGAAATTGATCTAGAAAGACTTGTAAAAAATGGAATTGTAGGAGAAGAATTAAAAGATAATAAAGAATTTTTAAATGAAATAGCAACTAATACAGATCTTGTATTTAAAATTGCTACTGATGAATTAAAAAAAGATGAAACTTTTGTATTAGATATATTGAGAAAAAATGGAATGAACTTTAAAAATTTAGATGAAGAAGGAAAAAATAATAAAGAATATGCAGAAGAAGCATTGAAGAGTAGAAAGGATGCTATAGAATATATTGGTGATGAATTATATAAAGACGATAAATGGAGAAGCGAGATGATAAATAAATATTATACATATAGTGATATTCCTAGTAGCATATATCGTGAAACTATTATGAAATTACAAGATAATATAGAATCTGAATTCATGGGAACAGTTTTAAAAGATGGTGAATGGATAGGTAGCGATAATGCTGAACTAGATAATGGAGAAAATGGATTTCGTATAGTAATTCAATATAGTGAGTATGATGAAGATGCACAACAATATTTTACATATACTTATCCATGTCATGTAATGGTACCAAATAGTGACTTTTCAAAATCATATATAGATGATGATAATGATGAAAAAATGCAACCTATTTTAGACTATGTAAAAGAATTACCATACCAAAATCTTGGAGATTTAGTTGTAGCTTTAGATAAGGAAGAAAAATCAAAAGATGAAGAACTTGAAGAATTAATGAATGAAGATGCTAAAGTTGATGAAACAACAAGATTAGCAGAAAAAGTATTAGATGATTTAGAAAAAGAACAAAATAATGAAATTTCTGAGTAATAATAATAAGACTATTTAAAATGTTATTTGTATATTGAAAATATAAACAACATAAAAAAATTAAAATTAAAGTTACTAAGATGTTTTATTATAAGTAAAACTAATAAAAAACATAAAAAAAGATAATTTTACATAACATCCAAAAAGATTGACTAAACATTAAAATTTCAGATACAATAAGAAAAAAAGTCAAAAAAGGAGATATTAGAATATAAAATGGAAGATATTAATTTTGAATGGTATAAAGTATTTTATAATGTAGCGAAATACGAAAATATAACAAAAGCAGCAGAAAATATGTATATATCTCAATCTGCAGTAACACAGTCTATACAAAAGCTAGAAAATGAATTAGGTGGAAAAATTTTTTACAGAACAAAGCAAGGCGTAACATTAACACAAGAAGGTAAAAAAATATATGATTATATAAAATCTAGTATAGAGACTATGAATAATGCATCTTTTCTTTTTAGTCAATATCTTACTATAGAAAAAGGAAGGATAAGAATTGGAAGTGGTAATTCCTTAGCAAAAACTATATTTGAAGATAAAATTATTGATTATATAAAAAGATATCCTAATATTCAATTAAAAATAGAAGATGGAGATACTAGTGAACTTTTATATAAACTATCAAATGGATATTTGGATATAGTATTATTAAATTTACCTGTTATAAATAAATACCCAAATGTAGAAATAATAGAAATAAGTAATACACAATATTGTTTTTATGCAAAAAAAGAATTGGTGAAAAATAGAGATTTTGATAAAATAGAAGATATAAAAAATTATAAATTAATAGTTCCAAAAGCAAAAAGAGAAATTGTAGATAAATTATTTGAAGAACAAGGAGTTAGTATTAACCCACAATATGAAGTTTCAAGTTCTTATATTATAAAGGATATGGTATTAAAGAAAGTAGGAGTAGGATTTGGAGAAAAAATGAATTTAGAAGATATTAAAGATGAAATAGAAACTATAGATATTCCAAAAGAATATCCAATAGGAATTGCAATGTTGAAGAAAGATATGTGTAATAAAGCTGTGCTAAAGCTGTATGAAATGTTGAGAAGTGAATAGAACATACTAATAAAACATTAGAAAAAATTATAATTAAATATTACATAAATATTACAAAATATGTTAATTTAATTACATTGTAAATTAAGAAAAAAATGTATGATATAATTTATAGAAATATAATATGAAATTAATAAGGATTAGATATGAAAATAGTTTTTTGTGGACCACCACATTCAGGAAAAAGTGTATTTATTGCAAATTTAATAGATAAATTACCTACAGATGCTTATACTATAATTAGAGCATGTCCAGATGGAGAGGGAAATTGGAGTAATAATAAAAAACAAGATGAAACTGCTATTGTGCGAAAAAAAGGTAAATTTACAGAAACTTTTATAGAAAATGCTTGCAAGGCAATAGATAATCAAACCAATAAAATTGTAATAGTTGATGTTGGTGGAGTAATGTCTAAAGAAAATGAACAAGTATTTAAGCATTGTGATAATTTTGTTGTATTAAGTAGTGATGAAGAAAAAAAGAAAGAATGGTTAGAATTCGGAAAAAAATCGGGATTGGAATGTATAGGATGCCTAGATTCTAGTCTTGAAGGTAAAGAAGAAATTTATTCTAAAGAACCATATATTCAAGGAAAAATTGTAGGACTAGAAAGAGGTGAAATACTTCAAAATTCTCCTATAATAAAAGCAATAGTATCAGATATAGTTAAAAAAAGTAAATATAATGAGAAAACAACAAATAACGATAAATCCTTTGATGGCACAATGATTGATGATACTAAACTAGGATTTGAATTAGGATATGGAAAAGAAATTTATACAGAAGATGGAATACCAATAAAAAAAGTTAAATGGGAAGAAAAAGCAATACCGGAAGTTTATCAAGCAATTCAAGAAAAAATAAATCCAAATCAACCTATAAGAGTAAATGGTATAAGAGCAAATTTTATATTAGCATCTCTTTGCAAGGCATGCAAACAGCAAGATGTAAAAGATATAAGTGCTTATGATATACGTTTAAAACAATATATTCCAATAAAAGATTTTCCTAAAAAAAGAGGAATTAAACAATCAGAAGGATTATCATATAATTTTATTGAAAGTAAAGATAATATTTTTATGGATATTGATATTACAAAAGAACAATATACATTAGAAGATTACCAAAAATGTGTATTACCACATATAAAAGAAAATAAAAACCTTTACTTATGTGGAAGAATGCCACTTTGGTTGTTGGCATCTATAAGTAATAGTTATGATTCGAGCAAAATATTTACATTCCAACCAGGAAAGGGATTTACATGTATTTCTTCAATAGATGAAAAAGAATTAGGAACTATTGTTGATGGTATAGATGGAATAAATATTAATCGATATTTTGAAGATAAAAAAAATAAATCAAATTTACCTACTATAGTAAAACAACAAGGTATATTATCAAAAATTAAAAATTTATTTGCTAATATTAAAGAAAAAGATAAATACTTAGATAATAGTATTAAATCTAATAAAACAACACAAACTGAAATGAATTTTCATGAAAAAGGTAATTTTCACTTAAAATTACAACAAAATGTTGAAAAATCAAATTCATTTGATAAATTAGTAAAAACACAAGATAGTTCTAGTAAAGAAATATAAAACTAAATATTGGAGGATAATGTATGAATACAGATTTAGAATTATATAGAGTATTCTGTGAAGTAGTAAAATACAAAAATATTTCAAAAACTGCAGAAAATATGTATGTTTCGCAATCAGCAATAACTCAGTCAATACAAAAACTTGAAAATATGCTAGGTGGTAAAGTTTTTTATAGAAACAAAACGGGAGTTGAATTAACAGAGGAAGGCAAAAACTTATATGAGTATATAAAAGATAGTATAGAAACTATGAATAATGCTGAATATATATTTTCAAAATATAATAATTTAGAAAAAGGAAGAATAAGAATTGGTGGAGGAAATTCACTAATATCTTCATTAATTTTTGAGCCTTTGTTAAATTTTATGAAAAAATATCCTGCTATTAATATTTCTATTAATAACGGTTTAACTGAAAACTTAATGCAAAAATTATCAAATGGTGAATTAGATATAGTGATTTTAAATTTACCATATACAGATAAAAAGAATTCTAATATTGAAATTATGCCATTAAAAAAATCTAGTTTTAGTTTTTTTGCAAGTAAGCAATATTTAGAAGAACATCCAGTAGATAATGTAAAAGAAATGCAAAATCATACTTTAATATTACCAAAAAAGAACTCAATTAAAAATAATATAATAAATAATTATTGTAAAGAAGTTCAAATTGAATTAAATGCTAATTATGAAGTATCAAGTTCTTCAATAATGAAAAAAATGGTATTAAGCAATATTGGGATTGGATTTACTAATACAGAGCGATTAAATTCTATTATTGATCAGATAAGTATTATAAAGACTATTGAAAGTGATACAACAAAAGAAGGAATTGCAATATTAAAGAAAAATATGTCTAATAAAGCAACAACTGAGTTAGTTAAAGAAATAAAAGAGTATTATCATAATGAATAATATTAAATAAGGAAAGGATAAAAAATGATACAATCATATAAAAAAGCAATAGAAATGGAGTCTATTGCATCATTAAAATTAGAACAAGATAAGGATGCTTTAGAAAAAATAAGAAAAATTCTATATCAAGATAAAGATTTTATTATTGATAGACTAATAATTTATTTAAAAAGAGAACTTAATATAGATTACTTTAAATATAAAATTGTTGATATAGATAATAATATAGCTGATATTTTAGTAAAAAAAGATAGTAAAATTTTTAAAGACCATATTGAAGGAAAAGAGTATTTGAATTTTAATGTAGAAGAATTAATTGATAAGAGAATGTTTGATAATGCAGATGAAATAATTATAACAGATTTAAATTTTGATGAAAAACTATTAAATTTAGGATATATTTGCGATTCCCTAAATTATAATTTTCTATCTTATTCACAAGATGTAAAAGACAAGCTATCAACTTTTATTAATTATGTTATAAATAAAAATATTTATAAAAAGTAAAAACATAAGAGTATTATTAAGAGAATAATAGATTTTTCAATTATATTAGAAAAACTTATGATAAACATAAGAAAAATGAAATAGACAAAATAAACATAATATGTTACAATAAAAATATAAACAAGTAGAAATCCTATTTTGCAACACAGGGAAGACTGCTTAGTAAAAATAAATATTTTTAGGAGGAATCAACTATGAAGATCTTAGGCAATGCGTTTTCATTAAACATGGTAAGTTTGGAAGGTATGATGCTGATAAAGGCAACCAAAATTCAAGCAAAAGACATTCCTACAGATTGTGTGTCTGTAATAGGACATGAGGATACTGCGAGAGTGGTATCAGGAATTCTTGGATTTGAGGTGCCGGCAAATCGCACAACCGTTACACTTACCGAAAAAGACACTCTGTATGTAGCGCAATATAAGGGACCTAGACTTCCTGAAGGTGCTACAGAGCTTCCAGAGGGAGCAACTATCGAATTTATTAAGATAGAACTTAACTCTGGTTGTGGAAATTGCTCAGGCACAGATTGTGCCACTTGCGGGCAGATAAATTTCATGCACTAAAAAAAATGGGGGCTACAATGTGGCTCCCTAATCATTATATTAGACCATAAGAAAAACTTATATTATTGAATTACAAAAATGTTACAAAAATATAATTTGTATTACAAATAAAAAAAATCAAATTAATTTATGATATAATAAAAATAAAGTAAAATTCGGAGGTTTTTATGAAAATTTTAGATATTTTGAAAAAATTTAGAGGAAAAATTGCAGCAGCATTTGTTTCTATTGGATTAATAAGTTCAAGTGTACCAGCTTTAGGAGCACCACAGAAAGATATTGAACCAAATAATAAAAATGCAATTACAGAAGATATTAATTCAAAAGTAAATGATGATATTATAAAAGCAATAAAGAATATAGTAGATGAAGAAGTTATTAATAGATATAATGCAGGAAAAATAGAATATAATGATATCGAAAAAGAAAAAAATATGGGATATGCTATGGGAATTGAGAGATATACAGGAGGAAAATGCACATATAAAAATGGAGAGATAGTTAATGTTCAAGAACAAATCCAAAATGAAGAAATAGGAAGAAAAGATGATATTACATCAT
Organism: uncultured Clostridia bacterium; assembly: GCA_947584125.1. GTDB lineage: Bacteria > Bacillota > Clostridia > TANB77 > CAG-508 > CANRMR01. Next base: position 633 of record CANPWI010000008.1, on the reverse strand, counting down.
CTTCAGCATTAGATATTCAAGAAGAAACTACATCTAGTTCTGCAATAAGCATTAATGGAGCATTATATAAATATGATGGAAAAGAAATAACAGATGAAACAACTATTGACGAAATAATGAATTCACTTGATAAAGAGATATTAAACCAAAAAATAGGTATTTATAAAACTAATGATGTTTATAATACAGTAAGTTTAGAAGAATATACAAAAAATGTACTTGAAATATTAGAAAAAAAATATAAAGAAAATGAAAATTTAGATTATATAACACAAAGATTTGGAATAGATGAGTATAAATCCAATTTTTCATCTTTTGAAGAAGCAGTTACATATTTTTTAAGAAATACTAAAGTTAAAAAACCTTATGAAAATTATAATAAGGAAAAAGAAGTAAAAGAATATATAGAAAATAAAGAAAAACAATTACTTGAAAATAATGAAGAAATAAATAAAGAACAAATAGAATTAGAAGCATATAATACTTATGGAATATATAATGTTTTAGATATATTTGATGAAAATGATTTAGAAAGAAGTAAAGAAATAAGTTATGCAATTAGTTATTTAGGACAACCTGACTCTATTACAGAATTAACAGATGATAAAATGTTAGATGAACTAGGTTTAATAG
>CANPWI010000007.1 GCA_947584125.1 uncultured Clostridia bacterium | reverse complement strand
ATAGAATTTTTAAATATGAAATGAGGATATTTATTATGGCGTTTGATGGATTAATTACAAAAAGTATTATAACTGAATTAAGAAATTCTATTGTAAATGGAAAAATAAATAAAGTATTTGAACCTAATAATAATGAGATTATATTAGGTATTTATTCTTCTGGGAAAAATTATGCATTAGATATTTGTATAGCATCTGGGAATTATCGTATAAACTTAACAACACATTCTAAACCTAATCCTTTAAATGCTCCTAATTTTTGTATGCTTCTTAGAAAGTATCTAATTGGAATGAAGATTAAAGAAATTGAAAATCCAGATTTAGAGAGATTAGTTATAATTACTTTTGAGGGTTATAATGAACTTAATGATTTAACAACAAGAAAACTGATAATAGAATTAATGGGTAAACATAGTAATATAATACTAGTTAATGAAAATAATGTTATTATAGATAGTTTAAGGCATTTAGATTCATCTTCAAATTCAATTAGAACTATTTTGCCTGCTCATCCCTATATTCTACCTAGCTCTAATAAAATTAGTTTTACTGATGTTTCAAGTTTTGATGAATTTTATAATTCTATTAATAATGAAAATATAAGCATAAATAATATAAGTAAAATAATTTCAGATACATACACTGGAATTAGTAAAAATTCTATAGAATTTATTATTAATAAATTAAATTTAGATGTTATATCTAAGGAATCTTTAAAGGAAATATACAATTATCTAAAAAAAATAATTAATAATATAAATTCTGATAATGTTTCTGCTGTTTTATTTAATTATGAAAGCTCTAAAAAAGATTATTCTATAGATTTGATAAATAAGGAAAATAGTTTATCTATTAATTTTTTTATTGATGATTTTTATTATATTAAGGAAGAAGAAGATACTTTAATAAATTATAAAAACACTCTATTACGATTAATTTTGAATAACCTTAATAAATACAAAAAGAAACTAGTTCAAATAAATGAAAAAATTATAGAATGTAAAAATATGGACAAATACAAATTATATGGTGAATTAATTACAGCAAATTTATACAAAATACCAAACTCTAATTTAGAATTTATTGAACTTGAAAATTATTATGATAATAATAATTTGATAAAAATACCTTTAGATAAATCTAAAACTCCTCATGTTAATGCTAGTATATATTTTAAAAAATATAATAAATTAAAAAATGCACTTGAATTTGCAACAGAGCAAAAAAAATTAACACTTTTAGAATTAAATTATATTGAAAGTATTATTTACGAATTAGAAAATAGTAAAAAAATAGAAGAACTTGATGAAATATATCAAGAAATATCTGAAACTATTTTAGTAAAAGACCGTTCTTATAATGCAAAAAAAGTTAATATAAAGAAAAAACAAAATAAAAAGAAAATTAAAGATACTACTTGGGTTCCAATTGAATATAGTATTGACGGTTATCAAGTATTAATTGGAAAAAATAATAAACAAAATGATTATTTAACTACAAAACTTGCTAAAAGCTATGACATTTGGTTTCATACTCAAGATATTCATGGTAGTCATGTTATATTAAGAACAAATAATGAAAGCATACCTATTGAAATTATTGAAAAATGTGCAAGTTTAGCTGCATATTATAGCAAAGCAAAATCTTCTTCTAATGTTCCAGTAGACTACACCTTTGTCAAAAATGTAAAAAAACCTAATAATTCAAAACCTGGTATGGTTATTTATACTGGTCAAAAAACTTTATATGTAAATCCACATAAATAAGAAAGCATAATTTTTATATTGTAAAAAAGATTAACCCTAGATTTTTGGGTTAATCTTTAAAATTTATATCACCTGTTATTTTAAATTCTACATCTTCCATAAATGGGAACATTTCTACTAGTCTTTTTTTAGTTATCATAGACATTCGTGGTTGTGGATTTTTCTCACTTATAGTTATTAGTTTTTGCGTGTAACAGTTTTCTGTTGTTTTAAAAACTAAATATCTATTATTAACATAATTGAAATATACTTGAAATCCATCATCTAATTGCTTTTCGAATTTTTCAAAATTTTCGTCTATTTCTTTATTATTCATTAATATTCTCCTTCCCTACTTTTTTATTGTATCATGCTTACAAACTGCTCCTCTGTAATTATTTGTACTCCTAAGCTTTGTGCTTTTGTAAGTTTGCTTCCAGCTTCTTCTCCTGCTAAAACATAAGTTGTTTTCTTTGAAACAGACGAAGATGTTTTTCCTCCATAATTTTCTATTATTTCACTTGCTTTATCTCTTGTATAATTTTCTAAACTACCTGTTAAGACAAAAGTCATTCCTTCAAACCTATTATCAAGTTTATTTTCTTCTTGAATTCCCATATTAACATTTGCTTGTTTTAATTTATTTATTAAATCTGTTGTTTGTTCTTGTCTAAAAAAGTCATATATGCTTTGTGCCATTATTTCTCCAACATCATCTGTCATAGCTAAGCTTTCCAAACTTGCAGATTGTAAGTCATCTATTGTTTTATATTTTCTAGCAAGTGTTTTTGCAGTTTTTGTACCTACATGCCTAATTCCTAATGCACAAATTAATTTATCTAATCCATTTTGTTTACTATTTTCTATTGCTGTAACTAAATTACTTGCAAATTTAGCACCATTTTTCTTTAATGTTTTTATATCTTCATTTGTTAAAAAATATATATCAGAAATATCCTTAATTAATCCTTTTTCTAATAAGGTTTCTACTATGTTATATCCTAAGCCATCTATATTCATTCCTTCTTTTGAAACAAAATGAACTATATTTCTTAATCTTTTAGCTGGACATTCTATTCCTATACATCTTGTTGCCGATTCTCCTTCTTCCCTAATTGCAGGTCCACCACAAACAGGACATGTACTAGGCATTTTAAATTCTTTTTCCTCTCCTGTTCTTTTATTTTTAATAACCTCTACAATCTCTGGAATAACATCTCCTGCTTTTTGTATTACAACATGGTCACCTATTTTTAAATCTTTTTCTATTATAAAATCTTCATTATGAAGAGTTGTTTTTGATATTGTAGAACCTGCAACTTTAACTGGCTCAAGTATTGCCATTGGTGTAATTTGACCTGTTCTACCAACTTGACACACTATATCTTTTAAAATTGTTTCTTTTTTTTCTGGTGGATATTTATAAGCTATTGCCCATTTAGGAGTTTTAAATGTTGTACCTATTTTTTCTCTTAATTCTAAATCATCTACTTTTACAACTGCTCCATCAATTCCGAATGTTAATTTTTCTCTATCATCACCTATTTTATTAATTGCTTTTATAACTTCATCTATATTATTGCAATAAATTCTAACTGGATTTACATTAAAACCTAAACTTTCTAAATAGTTTAATTCTTCATAATGAGATGTAAATGTTTTTCCTTCTATTTTTTGAACATTAAATAAATAAATGTCTAGTGGTCTTTTTTCTGTTATTTTACTGTCTAATTGTCTTAAAGAACCGGCAGCAGCATTTCTTGCATTTGCAAAAAGTGGAGCATCCAATACTTCTTGTTCCTCATTTAATTTTTCAAAATCTTCTTTTGAAATAAAAATTTCGCCTCTAACGGTTATGTTAATTTCTTCTTTTAATGTATGTGGTATAGTCTTTATTGTTTTTATATTATTTGTAACATCTTCACCTATTTGACCATTACCTCTTGTTGCTCCTTCTACTAATTTTCCATTTTCATATTTTAAAGCAACTGATAATCCATCTATTTTTGTTTCTACAACATATTTTAAGTCCTTGCCAAATTCTTCTGCTGACTTTTTCATTCTTTCATTAAAACTATATAGTTCATCAAAGTTAAATATATCTTGTAAACTTTGTAATGGTACTTCATGTTCTACTTTTTTAAATCCTTTTTTTACAGTACCTCCTACTTTTTGTGTTAAAGAATCACTTGTTATGAACTCAGGATATTGCTTTTCCAAATTTTTTAATTCATTCATAAGTATATCATATTCAAAATCACTTATTTCAGGTTCATCATCATCATAATACTTTTTTGCATGATAGTTAGTTTCCTTCCTTAGCTCATCTATTCTTTTTTTTGCTTGCATTTTGTTCATTATATAACATCCTTTCGTATTTTAATCCTTTAACAAATCTTTTCCATTTTTCATATATTCATACCCTGAAAATATAGTTGCTATAACGGAAATTATCATAAGAACTGTTGTTATTAAATTTATTACAAATTCTACTCCTGTTAAACTTCCATTAAAACATTTACCAAATACATTTGTATTGTTAATATTTATAAAAGATAATATTATAGCAAACATTTGAGTAACTGTTTTTAATTTTCCCCATAAATTTGCTGCAATTACTTCTCCTCCCTTTGAGGCAGCAACTAGTCTATACCCTGATACTAAAAATTCTCTAGTAATTACTATTATAGGTATCCATGATGGTAAATTTCCCATTTCTACAAGCATTAACATAGCAGATATTACAAGAATTTTATCTGCTATAGGATCTAAAAACTTTCCAAAAGTAGTTATTTGGTTTCTGCTTCTTGCAATGTGACCATCAAGTTTATCTGTTATTGATGCAATAACAAATATAAAGTTTATAATCCATAATTTTACTGGTACACTTAAAAAAGTGCCTTGTATATTAAAAAAAGGTATTATTACCATTATTGGTACTAAAAAAACTCTAAAAATTGTTAATTTATTTGCTAAATTCATTTGTCACTTCTCCTTGTATTTAATTTTCTTTATTATATATGAAACAATAAAAAAAATAAATAGAAATACAAAAATATTTCTATTTATTTTTCTTATTGTACTTAACTACAATATCTACACAATATTGCTTCCAATCCAACATTTAAATCTATATTTCCTGATTTATAGTTTGCATCTAGGTTTATAAGTTCTAATAAAATATTTTTTAATTCTTTTTCATTAAAGTATTTTGTTTGTGCTTGGTATTTTGTTGTTAAAAACATTTGATTTGGTTTTAAGTTTAAGCTTTCAGCTATGTTTCTATTATATTTTTTAGCAAGTAGCACTATATATAATTTTTTGAAATGATTATACAAGGTTATTAGTATTTTTTGTACTGGTTCTTTTGAATATATCAAATTATTTAAAACAACCATAGCTTCTTTTATATCTTTTTTTCCTAAACTATCTGTTAAGTCAAATATTACACTATCTATTTGTTTTATAGATAATAAATCAATACTTTCTTTAGTTATTGTTCCATTTTCACCTGCATATTCTATAAGTTTTCGTATTTCATTAATTAAATCTTGCATACTTGTACCACAACATTCAATAAAATACCTCATTGTATTATCATCTATATTTACTTTATATGCATTACAAATAGCTTTCATTCTTGCAATAATTTGAGGGAGCTTTTGTTTTTCGAAATTACAAATAACTCCTACTTTTTCTATTGTTTTTACTAAATCATCTTTTCCAATGTCTTCTTCTATAAAAACAATAACTAAAGTATTTTTTATTTCTTCTTCATTTTTAATTATATAATCGCTTATTTTTTTCTTTAAATTATCTAATTTTGGATTTTTCTTTTTGCCTTCTTTTTTTAATAAACCTGAATTTCTAACAATTATTAATTTTTTTTCATATCCAAATGCTGGTGTTTGCATATCTGTTATTATATTATCTATATTTTGTTCATCAATATTTATATAGTTTATTCCAGATATTAATTCCCCAAAATTTGATTTTATCTTTTTTAAACAATTTTCTAATAAAAATAATTCTTCACCATAAAAAAGATATATTCCTTGTAATATTCCTTGTTTCAATTCTTTTTCTAATGCATCTATTGTCATAACCTGCTCCCTATTTATTTTCTAATATAATTCTAAATACCTCTGCAACGCTCCATCCTTGTGCTATTGCTCCTTTTGGTAAGAAAGGTGCTTTTGAATCATAAATTTCTGAAATGCTTCCTATAACACCTTTATTATAAAATTCATCTAAATATGTTTTAGTTACACTTTCTCTAAATTCTTTTAACTGCTCTTGTAATTTCTTTTTTACATCTTTATCCTTTTGAGCTGAAATTTGATTTTTTAATGCATCATAATATAATCCTAAAAGCCATGGCCAAGTAATACCTTGATGATAACTCATATCTCTTTTTAGTGGTTCGCCCTCATATACTTCTACATAATTTTCTTCACCTTTTGCAAGAGATTTTAATCCATATTTGTTTAATAATTTTTTTGTTACTACATTCATAATATTATCAGCTTCTTCTGATGCAGGATTTAAAATTGGGTGTGATAAAGATAATGCAAATAATTGGTTTGGTCTTATTTTTCCATCTCCTAAAACATCATATAAACATTTTCTTTTTTTATTGTAAAATTTTAAATAAAATGATTCTCTAGTTTTATTTGCCATTTCCTCATATACTTTTGCTTCTTTTTTTCCTTCAAATTGTTTTGATAATTCTTCCATTATTCTTAAAGCATTATACCATAAACTATTTAGTTCAACAGCTTTTCCATTTCTAGGTGTAATTGCAACAGTTCCACATTTTGCATCCATCCATGTATTTTGTGTATTTTCAGTTCCTGCTACTAATAAATTATCATCATCAAGATAAATATTATTATCGTCTAAATCTATTCCATTTTGGTATGAGATTATTATTTCCTTTAATCTTGGATAAATCTTCTCTTTTATGAATTTTATATTATTTGTATATTTTATATATTTATAAACTTGTTCAAATAATAATAATGAAGCATCAGCACTGTTATACAATGGTCTATTATCAAAACCAGAATATCCATTTGGAACTAATCCAAATTTTATATCTCTTGTAAATGTTAATAATACTTCTTTTGCTATATTATATCTCTTTGTTTTTAATAATAAACCTTCAAAAGAAATTAAAGCATCCCTTCCCCAATCTAAAAACCAATGATATCCTGCAATTAATGTATGTAGTCCAAAACTTGGTCTGTAAACAACAAAATTATCTGTTGCAACAATAAAATCTTTAATTAATTCTATCTGACTGTGTGTTTGTTGTTTTTTTATTTCTATCATACCAGAATCTATCATAAGTTCATTTATTCTTATTATTTCTTTATTTATAACATTTCTTGCATCTATTTCATCAATATTATCTTCTAATGAACATACAAAAGTAAATTCTTTTTCTTCATTCTTTCCAATTTCTACTTCATAAACACCTGTAACTGCATGATTTTCTTCTGGGTCAAAACCTCTTTTTTCTTCTTCAATATAATACATATTTCTAAATGTATCATTATCGTGCTTTGTGTAATTTCCTTTACTAAAATTCATATATATAGGTGTTTCAGAATTATCATTTACAATAATTTTAACTTTTCTGTTATTTATAATTTGTTTAAGATTAAATTCTGGCTCTTTATACATTTGATGAAAATCTCTAAAGTTTATTATAGGTGCTAAATTTAGTTTACATGGTTTATCTTTTGTAATTACTTTATATAATATACAAACAGTATTTTTACCATGTTCCATACATACTATCTTTTTAACTGTTATGTCATCTATATTATATGTAAATATTGGAACATAATCCTTTTCAAAGCTTTCTAAATATTTATAACCATCTGAAATATAGTTTGTACACATATTAGTATATAAAATATATTCATTATTATCTATTACTATACTTTCATCAATTTTGCTTAAAATTAAATATCTTCTTGCTGGAGGTGTGAAAGGAGCAATAAGTAATCCGTGATATTTTCTTGTATTACATCCTAATATTGTTGATGATGCATATCCACCTATTCCATTTGTTATAATCCATTCTTTTGTTAATCCATCTTCTAACATAATTTTATTTTTTTCTATTTTCATTAGATTATTATCTCCTTTGTTTATTATTCTCTTTCATCATTTGACCATGTTGAAATTATTTTTTCTTTTAAATATCTTGAGTTTGCATTAGATTTATCATATTGCTTATTTATATCTACATTTTTTGTTTTTTCATTGTTGTAATTATTCTCTTGTTTTTCTTCTTTTTTTTCATTTTTTTCAAATTTTCTTTCATTTGAAAAATTATTATTGTTATATCCGTCTTTCATTTTAATCCTATTATAAAATTCTTCTTTTTGATTTTTTGTTTTATTAATTTTTGGAACACCCTCTATTCTATCCATTAGTTGCTCCTTTCTTATAAATTTTTAAATTTATAATATTATAAAATTTTTTCTGAATTTTATTTTTTGATTTTCTTTTCTTTTTGCATTTTTAGGTTTTCTTTTCTCTTTTCATCACTTGTTTTTATTGATATAATTCTATCTTTATATTTTTCTTGGAATTTGCTTTTCTTTCTTCCAATGTGTTTAGCTTCTTTTTGTTTCTTTAATAATTTTGTTTGTTGTTTCTTTTGGTTTTTAATTGGTTTTGTTTTTATCTCTCCTTCTTTTAGTTTAGCTCTTAACATTACATAGTCAGGATTATTATGTTGGTCCATATATTTTAAGTCATCACATATAAGTTTTATAATACTTTCTGCTACACATTCTGGATCATGTATTATACTATCACCTGATATTGAAGATAATCTTCTTTGTAATAATTTTATTCCTTTTGCTCTAAGTTTTTGTATATCTTGCTCAACTATATCTGCACCTTGCTCATTGTACATTTTTATATATTCTGGTACTATTTCTCCTGTATCATAAATACAATAATCTATAATTCCTTCTCCAACATGGTCGCATATAGTATTAACATGGTCTGCAAGTGAATAGTCATCTGTTTGACCTGGTTCTGTCATTATGTTACTAATGTATATTTTTGTTGCTTTACTTTCCTTTATTGTTTTAGCTACATTTTTTACTAATAAGTTTGGAATTACATTTGTATATAAGCTTCCAGGTCCTATAATTATTGCATCCGCTTCTTCAATAGCTTCTAATACACCTGGTGCTACTCTACAGTTTGTTGGGCTTATAAATATTCTATCTATTTTTGAAACTTTATCATATACAATATTTGCTATTTTATCTTTTTGTTCAATTATTGTTCCATCATTAAGCTCAGCACATATTTTTATAGAATCTAATGTTACAGGTAGTACTTTACCAGTAATATTAAGTATTTCAGAGATTTGTTCTATAGATTTAACAAAATCTCCTTCTGATTGTTCCATTGCTGCAACAAATATATCTCCAAAATTTAAATCTCCTAATTTTTCAGTAGCAAATTCTGTATTAAATAATTTTCTCATTAATTCTTCATTATTTGATAATGCTATTACACTTTGTTTAATATCTTCTATAGGTTTTAACCTTAATTGTTCTTTAGATGATGTTTGTTCATTACCATAATCAGATACTGTAACTATTGCTGTTATATTACTTGTATAATTTTTTAAACCTTTTAAAACTGTATTTAATCCTTTACCTCCACCAATAGCTACTATCTTTGGACCTTTATCATATACGGTTTTGTTAAAAATTAAAGATTTAACATTTACACCTTTTTTATTATCAGGTATTCTAGAATCTGAATCTTCTATTAATAATTCTAATACTCTTTTTTGAGAGTATACTAATCCTACTATAATTAATGTAAATCCAATAACAAATAAAATTATTATTTTACTTACTTCACCAAAAGAAAGTTCTTTCATTGCTACAATTTCGGCGATTGAATAACAACTAAGTATCATTCCTATTAAAATTACAAACATCCATCTTTTCATTTTTGTTCCAGATTTGAACCATCTAAAAAAACCCTTCATTTTTCGTTTAATTCCTTCCTTTTTTTATTCTCCTAAAATTTCAACTTCTAACTCTATTTCTTTATCAAATTTTTCATAAACCTCTTTTTTAACAATATCAACTAATTTTAAAACATCATTTGCTGTTGCTTTACCATCATTTATAATAAATCCTGCATGCTTATCAGAAACTTTAGCATCTCCAACATTTTTTCCCTTCAAGCCACATTTATCTATTAATTCTGCTGTTATAAAATCCTTTCCTCTTTTAAAGGTACTGCCTGCATTTGGTTTATCTATTGGCTGACTTTTTTTTCTTTTTTCTATGTACTCATTCATTTTCTCTTTTATTTCTTCAGCATTTCCTTTTGTTAAATTTAATGTTGTTTCAAGTATTATAGCTTTTTTATTCATAAAAATAGTTTTCCTATATTCAAATTCATGTTCTTTGTTTGAAATAGTTTTTATATTTCCATCATAATCCATATATGTAGTATTTAATATAACATCTTTAAATTCTTTTCCATAAGCACCAGCATTCATTTTAACAGCTCCACCTATTGTTCCTGGTATACCTGATGCAAATTCTAATCCTTGTATAGATTTTTTTTGTAATTCTATTGCTAGTTGAATTACTTTTTTTCCCGCACCTACTGTTACTTGTATTTGTTCATTTAATTCATTAATTTTAACATCTTCAAGATTTATTTTTAAAACAATACCTCTAATTCCATTATCCTTAATTAAAATATTGCTACCATTTCCTATAACATTTATTGGAATATTATATTTTTTACTTATTTTAAGTATTTCTTTTAGGTTATCTATATTTTCTATATTTATATAATAATCCGCAGTTCCTCCTATTTTAATAGATGTATGTTTACTCATGTCTTCATCTAAATAAACCTTTGTAATTTTTGATAATTCTTCATAAATATTTTTAGAATTTGTCATTCACACTCTCCTTTTATGTTTTTTATATCTTTATGAGTGTTTACTATATTTTATACTATATTAAAAATAACAAGTACGAAAAAAATAGTAATATTTATCTTTTAAATACTACTAAATTTTATCACTTTATTCAAAATTTTACAACTAATTTTATCTATTTTTATCTAAATTAATACCTGACATATATTTTAGGCTTACACTAGATAAACAGTTATTTTCTTTGGCATACTTATTCCATTCTTTAGCGCCTGGCATTACATGATTATTTGCATCTATATACTTCTTAAGCATAACTATACTTCTTTTATAAAAGTCTTTCATTGTGCCATCTGGAAATTCTTCGTCTATTTTTTCATTTGATATGACTCTTATTTCGTATATATTATCTCTTCGTAGTACATAAACTTTTATACTGTCATGCAATTTTTTTACTACGTTACTAATTCCCATTTTACCATATCACCTTATACAATTCACTAATATTAACATCTAACCCTTTAGCTAATCTTACCATCATAGAAAAACCAGGCTCTTTTATTTCATTTTCTATATCATTTATATGTGTTTTTGATATACCTGTTCTCTCGGATAGCTGAGCTAAAGTAATGTTCTTTTCTTTTCGTACTTTTTTAATTAATATCCTTATCTGCATTTCATCACCAATTTTGCATATAAATATTTTTCTTAATTTAAACACATTTTCCGTAAGCTATGGCGGAATTAGTAAAATTTTATTTATTTTTTTACTTATATATAAATTTATAGCTATTATAACAAATAAAAAAACATTTTTCTAGTCTTTTTGTCATTTTTTTATAATTGTTAAAATTATGATAATTTATTCAATTCATTTAAGCAATTTTTATATTTAACAAAATATACTGATTTATCTTTTAATGCTACAGCAACTTGAAGTTCCTTTAATAAAATATATCCTTTATTTATATTATAAATTGAATTTTCATTTTCTGGTACATTGTTTAATATACTTAAAAAATTATTATCTGCATATCCTATTTCTTCTGATACCTTGTCCCAATCTTCCACATTTACATAAGCATAACTATTTAAAACATTTGATTTTATTTTTAATATATTTATTAATTTACTATCTTGTGATGAACCTTCTGCAAATTTTGGTAAATAGGTATATATTTTAGCAAGTGATAATAAACTATTATCCTTTTCTTTGTTATTTACAAACTGTATACATTTATCAAGTTCATTGCTTAATCCTAATATATCCTCATTATTTACATTTTCTTTATATAAATCTAAAATCATACTTGACCAAGATGTGTCTATTATTTCCATATTTTTGCTAATTTCTTCCCAGTCTATAGGCTTTTCTTCAGTAGTAACTCCTGTATTTTCGACTTTTGTTTTTTGAGTATTTTGCTCTTGTGAAGACTGTCCACCATTTTCACTTTGTGAACTACCTTCTGATTCTCCTTTGCTTTCAGAAGAACTTTCTTCTTTTGAACTTCCAGAGTCTTCTTCATTTTGATTTATTTTTTGTACACTTATATAGTCATTTTCTAAAACAAGATTATTTAATGTATTAGCAGTTTCTATAATTTTATTTTCTACATATCTTATTTCTTCTGCAATTTTTTCAGAAATATTATTTTCATCTTGTTTCTGGCTACAACCAGTAAGCATTGTTATTAAAAATATAAATATTGTAATAATGCTTATAAATCTTACAAATATTTTTGTCTTTTTCATTTTTATCTTCCTTTTTAACTTTTTTATTTATTATTCCATAAAATTTACCTTTTATTCTTATGAATAGTTAATTATTATTTATCCATAATATATTTAGGTGATATTATGCAAACTATTATAAATTTATATAGTGATAAAAATGGAGAAATATATAAATTTTTATCAAAATTTTATAATAAAGATATTAATTTAGATAATGATTTAAAATGGGAAAAAAGTTTTTCGAATCCAATAGAAATTTCTGATATTATTTCAACATTAATAGATAATAAAGAAGATTATAAAATTAATGCATGGATAAGTTTAGATGAAGGTGTTTTTATAAATGTAACTAGTCAAAATTTAGATGATATAATAAGATATCTTTATGAAAGGTATCCATATTAGATAAAAAATACCACAGCTCAGCTGTGGCATTTTTTAATTTTCATTATTTTCATTATCTTCATTATTTTCTGTATCATCTTTATTTTCATTTGCATCTGTATTATCATTATTTTCTTCTATAATTTCAGCTTCTTTTACCTCTATTTCTGGTTGCTTTTGACCACAGTTTGGGCAAAATTTTGCATCAATTTCCATTTCTATATAGCAATTTTCACATTGTTTTTTATCTTTTAGATTTAAAAGTTCCATTCTGTAATTTTCTATTTGTTTTGAATATTCATCAATTTCTTTGCAATATTGTTCTACTTTTTCTTTAACGCATACATCTCCTTCTGTTGTATGTTTTTCATATACAAGTTTTCCTATTACCTCATATATATCATTTATTTTTGATTTTAATTCATTCATTTTCATTTTAATTTTAGCTTCTTTAGCTATTTTACTTGTTTTTTCAGCTGTAATTTTATATGTTTCACTTGCTACATTTCCAATTTTATTAAATATATCCATTTTTTTACCTCCATTTATATATACACTTTGTTTTATTATATCCATTATTTTTATATATTATACTGCACATTATTAATTCATTAATTCTGCTTTCTTTTCTCTTTTCATTAATATTTTTACTGCTTCTTTTGGGTCTAAATTATTATATAATATATTATAAACGGTTTCTACTATTGGCATTTCTATATTATATTTTTTAGAAAGTTCATAAGCAACCTCGATATTATCAATACTTTCAATTGTCATTCCAACTTTTTCTTTTACCTCATCTAAACTATATCCTTGACCAATTAACATACCTGCTTTTCTATTTCTACTATGTTCACTTAAACAAGTAACTATTAAATCTCCAAGTCCTGTAAGTCCATATAAAGTTTGTGAATTTGCTCCTAATTTTTGTGCTAGAGAAGAAAGTTCAGCTAACCCTCTTGTAATTAATGCTGCGAATGTATTATCTCCTAATCCGATTTGTGCAGCTACACCTGCACAAAATGCAATAATATTTTTTAAAGCTCCTCCTAGTTCAACACCCTTTACATCATTTGATGTATATATTCTCATATAATCACACATAAATAAATCTTGAATTTCTCTACATAATTCTTCATCTTCAGATGCAACTACCATAGCTGTAGGTATAGAAATTGATACTTCTTCTGCATGACTTGGACCTGATAATACTGCAATTTTTGCAAAAGGTAATTCATCTTTTATTACCTCGTCTAATGTAGAAGATGTTTCTTTTTCAAATCCTTTTGAACATATTATTATAGGTTGGTCTGTTACAAATTCTTTATATTCTTTTACTATATTTCTTGTGAATTTTGATGGTGTTACATGAATAATATAGTCTGAGTCTTGTATTGCATCTTTATATTCTAAAGTACAATAAATATTTTCTGGTAATTTAACATTAGGTAAAAACTTACACTTTTTTTCATTATTAATTAGATCTGCTTCTTCTTTAGCAAATGACCATATTTTTATATTATTTCCTAAATTAGCTAGATGTATTCCAAGTGCAACTCCCCAACTTCCGCTTCCTATTATAGCAATATTTTTCATTATTTAATCTCTCCTAACTTTTTTTAAAACTAATTTTACTTTCTGTTCCATTTAATAATCTTTTTATATTTTCTCTATGATTAAATGCAACAATTAAAGCCATTATTACACTAAATATTAAATAATTTCCAGGAACAATATAAAATTCCTTACCTATAAACAAAGTTAGAATAGGATATAATATTGCTGCAAGAACTGACCCTGCTGATACCATTTTTGTAAGTACCATAATTACTAATGCAAATACTAAACATATTAATCCAATTTGCCAGTTAATTAAAAGTAATATTCCAAGTGATGTAGCAACTCCTTTGCCACCTCTAAATTCAAAAAATATTGGATAAGTATGACCTATAACTACACATACTCCTGCTATTTGTACAAGTAATGCTTTATCAACATTTTCTACAATATTTCCAATTAATATAGCTATACCTATAGATACAACTCCTTTTAATATGTCACATAATAATGTAATTAGTGCAGCTTTTTTTCCTACTGTTCTTAACATATTTGTACTACCTGCATTACCACTACCTTTTTCTCTTACATCAAATCCTGCAAATTTTCTACTAAATATTACTGAAAAATTAATACTTCCTATAGCATAAGCTATAATTGCTATAATTATATATGATGCCATATAAATTCCCCCTTATTTTTTCTATTTGTTCATCTCTTTATCAGTTTTTTCTCTGATAATCATTCTTATTGGTGTTCCTTGCATTCCAAATTCTTTTCTTAATTGATTAACTAAATATCTCTCATACGAGAAATGAAATAAATCTTTATTATTTACAAATACCACAAATGTTGGTGGTTTTGTTGTAGCTTGAGTCATATAATATATTTTTAATCGCTTACCTTTGTCCGTTGGTGGTTGAACAATAGCTATTGCTTCGTTTAGTACTTGGTTAAGCATTGATGTTGATACTCTTAAAGAATTTTGATTTGCTACCATATTTATCATTTCATATAATTTATTTATTCTTTGACCTGTTTTTGCTGAAATAAATAATATTGGAGCATAAGTTAAATATGATAACTTACTATAAATATCCTTTTTATATTCGTCATAAGTATGGTTATCTTTTTCTATCTCGTCCCACTTATTAACTACTATAATAATTCCTTTTCCAGCTCTTTCTGCTTCACCTGCAATTTTGGCATCTTGTTCAGTTACTCCTTCTTTAGCATCTATCATCATTAAGCATACATCTGCTCTTTCTATTGCAAGCATTGTTCTCATAATACTGTATTTTTCAATATTTTCTTTTATTTTACTTTTTCTTCTAAGTCCTGCGGTATCTATAAATATATATTTTCCAAACTCGTTTTCAAAATATGAATCTATAGCGTCTCTAGTTGTTCCTGCAATATTGCTTACTATAACTCTTTCTTCTCCTAAAATTTTGTTAATTAAAGAAGATTTACCTACATTTGGTTTTCCTATTACTGCAATTTTAATAATTTCATCATCATCTTCATTTTCTTTTTCTGTTGGAAAGTTATTATATATTTCGTCTAGTACATCTCCTATACCTAATGCATTTGCTGCAGATACTGGATATGGTGTTCCCAATCCTAAATTGTAAAATTCATAAATATCGTCTGCTGTTTTTCCATAATTATCTGCTTTATTACAAACTAAAACAACAGGCTTTTTAGATTTTTTTAGCATTAATGCAATATCTTTGTCAGCTGCTGTTACCCCTTGTTTTATATCTGTTAAAAATATTATTACATCTGCTAATTCTATTGCAATATTTGCTTGTGTTCTCATTTGAGAAATAATAATATCATCAGATTCTGGCTCAATACCTCCTGTATCTATAAGAGTAAAATTTCGTCCTCTCCAAGAGGTATCTGCATATACTCTATCTCTTGTAACTCCTGGAGTATCTTCTACAATAGATATTCTTGAACCAATTATATAATTAAAAAAAGTAGATTTTCCTACATTTGGTTTTCCTACTATTGCTACTAATGGTTTTTGCATTTTTTCACCTCTTTTTCTTCTCATTTTACATTTTAACATTTTCATTATATATTAATCTTATATGTTTTGCAAGAAAAAATAAGATTAATTAAAAGTTATAAATATTTGTTTTAATATGTAATTTTTCCTTGAAGTAAATCATCATTTTCTATCCAATCTTCTATATCTGTAACTGTATATTCTAAGTTATTTTTTCCTCTAACTACTACATTTTTTATTCCTGCATTAATAATCATTTTTCTACACATTTGACAGGCTGTTGCACCTTCATCATATTCTCCTGTATCATCTCTATATGATACTAAATATAAAGTAGAACCTATCATACTTTTCCTTGAAGCACTTATTATCGCATTTTGTTCAGCATGAACTGACCTACAAGCTTCATATCCTGCATGTCTTATATCTGGAAAAAATTTTTTCTTAGTACAAAATCCTAAATCTATACAATTTTTTCTTCCTCTTGGTGCTCCATTATAACCTGTAGAAATAATTTCATCATTATTTACTATTACACATCCTATTTTCTTTCTTAAACATGTACTTCTATCTGCTACAGCTTTGGCAATATTCAAATAATAATTTGTTTTATCAACTCTAATATTCTCTATCATTTAATCACCTTCATTTCTCCGAATTATAACATATAAAAAAATATTATGCAAATCTTAATATTCATCTATTGACAAATTCGAAAAATACTAGTATAATTTTATAGTATCATAATTTGTTAAAATTTAATAGATATATAAATATCTTGCAAACAAGGAGGGAAATAAAATGGCACAACCAAAAAGAAGATGGTCTAAAGCAAGAACACATTTAAAAAGATCTACATGGAAATTAGAGCATAAAACAATAGCTACATGCCCACACTGTCATGAACCAATATTACCACATAGAGCTTGCTCAAATTGTGGATACTATAATGGTAAAAAAGCTATAGAAGTAAATAATGAAGAAAAATAAAAAAATAAATCTCTTTAAAATAAAGAGATTTATTTTTTTATCTAAGAAGAAAAGTGTGGCAAAGCCACCTTTTCTTATACTTTAAGAATTCCTTTTACTGGAGATGTTACAACTTTGTCTCCACTTTCTAATATTCCTTTAGATTTAGCTTTTTCTATTCCGTTTTTTAGCATTGTTTCTTCACTATCTGCTTTTTCAACATATACTGGTGCTACATTCCATACAAGAGATAATTGATTAAATGTTTTTTTGCAGTCTGTTATTGCTATAATTGGACATGCTGGACCAAATCCTGCAATTTTTCTAGCTATATCTCCTGAATTTGTATAAACAACTATTGCATCTGCATTTAGATTTTTAGCTGTTGCACATGTTGTATAAGCAATGTTTGCATCAACATCATTTTCACTTGCTGTAAATCCTTTTTCATTAAATCTTTTCCAATAGTTTACTTTAGATTCTATTTCTGTAGATATTTTAACCATTGCATCAACACATTCAACTGGATATTTACCCATAGCACATTCTCCTGAAAGCATTATACAACTTGTTCTATCATAAGTTGCATTTGCAACATCACTAACTTCTGCTCTTGTTGGCCTTGGATTTTGTGTCATTGTTTCTAACATTTGTGTAGCTGTAACTACAGGTTTTCCAACTTCATTACATCTTTTTATGAAATGTTTTTGTACAACTGGTACTTGATAAAATGGTATTTCAACTCCCATATCTCCTCTTGCTACCATTATTCCATCAGATGCTTCTAATATTTCTTCAAAGTTGTCTATTCCTTCTTGACTTTCTATTTTTGAAATGATTTTAACTTTTTCTCCGCCATTATCATCTAATAATTTACGAATTGCTTGAACATCTGATAATCTTCTAACAAATGAAGCAGCAATATAATCAAATCCTGCTTTTACACCATTTGTTATATCTGCTATATCTTTTTCTGATAAAGCTGGTAAATTAAGTGCTAATCCTGGAACATTAACTGTTTTTCTGCTTCCTAACATTCCTGTATTTAAAGCTTTACATACAACATCTTTTCCTTGTATTTCTACAACTTCAAATTCGATTGCACCATCATCTACTAATATTTTAGCTCCTGGTACAACATCTTTGTATAAGTCTTTGTAGCTAATTGATGTTTTTGTTTCGTTTCCAATAATATCTTCATTTACAAATGTAAATGTTGTTCCTTCTTCTATTTTAACTTTTATATCTCCTGATTCTTGTTTTCCTGTTCTAATTTCTGGTCCTTTTGTATCTAGCATTAATGCAACAGGTAAATCTAATTCTTCTCTAACTTGTTTTATTGTATCTATTTTAACTGCGTTTTCTTCATATCCTCCATGTGAAAAGTTAATTCTTGTAACATTTAATCCTGTTTTCATTAATTTTGTTAACATTTCTTTTGATTCACTTGCTGGTCCTATTGTACCAATTATGTTTGTTTTTCTTAAATTTTTCTTCACTTTTAATCCCTCTTTCTTATCATAAAATATTATATAGTATATCACATTTTGTGTTACATATTCAATACAACCTGGCAAATTTTTTCATTTTTTTATTCTTTTTTCTATAATATTAGTACATATTACATTTTATTTCATATTTTTTGTATTCTGGCATATAGTTTTCTATCATTTTCCAGAAACCTTTTACATGGTTTTTATATTTTAAATGACAAAATTGATGTAATAAAATATATTCTATTGTTTTAGGATTAAATATAGCTATTTTTGGATTTACTATAATTACTTTTTCTTCTGTGCATTTTGCAATACAATTTTTCATTTCTTTAATTTTATAGTCTTCTGGGGCAAATCCTAAATTAACTCTTAATTTTTCCATAATATATTCTAATTGCTCTTTTGCAACTTTTTCATATAACTTATCCATTAATACATTTGTTATTAATTCGTTATTAGCTTTTTTATATTTTTTTGGTAAATTAACCTCTACTGTGTTTTCTTTTAAATTACATTCTATTTTTTCGATATTTTTATAACTAACTTTAAGATTATAATTTTTTCCTAAAATTATAATTGGTCTTATATCCATTAATTCTGTTTTATTTTTTTCATACTCATCTATTTTATTTAATATCCATTTTTTCTTTTCTTGAATTGTTTTCTTAATTGTGTTTTCTCTAACATACCAAGGGGCATTTACTATAACCTCTCCATTTTCTACTTGTATAATCATATTTGTATCTACAGTTCTTTTTACTGAATAACATATAGTTTTATTTTCCATTTTAATACCTCCTTAGTTTTATGAACCTTTGTTCGGTATTATTGTATAACTAATATATTATTTTGTCAATACTTTTTTCGAAAAAATGTTCGTTTTTTTATTTTAGTTTTAAGACCCTTTTAAATACAAGATTTTAAAGGGTCTTATATATTTTATTATTCTGTTTCCCATTTTAATATTGGTCCATCAGCAGTATCTTCAAATTCTTCACTATTTAGTTCACTTGCTAATGTTTTTAATTGCTCTGCTGTTTTTTCGTTTCCTCCTAAAGTTCCACTTCCTTTTGCTGTCTTTAGATAATAGCAATTAGTTATAGATCTTAAATTATTATCATCTCTACCTACAATTTGTCCTGCATAATTATTACTAGGATATTCTATATCTCCTTTATTGTAACAATTTGTTATAGTTGCTTTTGTTATTTTTGAAGAATCAACAGTATTGTTTTTATATAATCCTCCTACAATTCCTCCTATACCAGCATTATAATTGCTTGTTGTTGATTTTATATTACCTGTGTTATAGCAATTTAATATACTTGCATTATCTCCAAACTGAATACAACCAATTATACCTCCAGTATTGGGTCCACCTGCTTTTCCTTCTGAATGTATATATCCTAGATTTACACAACTAAAAACATTTGTTGTAAAAATAGTATCATCATTTCCCCCGACATTTCCTACTATTCCTCCACAATTTCCGTTTCCAGCAGATACTTCTTTGGTGTTTTTACATTTTAATACATCTAAAACATTAGCAACATCTCCAACAATACCTCCTACAGACCATACCCCTCCATAAATCTTAGAATTATTAATACATTCTTGAATTGTGACTTTATTTTTATTATTTGATAATTGTGTACCAAGAATTCCTCCTGCTCCTGCGCCTCCATTTAGAGTTACAGTATTTTCGTTAATACAATTTTTTATAACTCCACCACTTTCAGTATAACCGACAATCCCTCCTGCTCCGACATTTCCTTTTACTAATATTTCACCACAATTTATACAATTTGATATTTCAAATTCTCCACCATTACCATTTGCTATTTTTCCTGTACGACCTACTATTCCTCCTGCTCCATTAAATCCTGTTGTAATATCTCCATAATTATTACAATTTTTTATAGTTCCTTCCCATAATTCAGCTGTAATTCCTCCTGTTAGATATTGGGTTGTTGTTGAATTATTTACATTAATATAATTATTACAATTTTCTATTTTACCATAATTTTGTCCACAAATTCCAGCTATTGTTGCACCATCTCCGTTCATTTCACCTTTTAATGTAAGATTTTTTATTGTTCCATAATTAACTTTAAAAAATCCATGTACATTTCCTGTAGTTTGCATATTTATATTACTTATTGTATGTCCATTACCTATAAATGTTCCTTTAAACCAATGTCCATTATTTCCAATTTCTGTCCAATTATTAGCATCATTACCAGCTAATTCTATATTATTACCTAACATTACGGTTTTTCCTTCATAATCTTCTCCCGCATTTACTTTATCTCTAAAGTCTTTTAATTCTTCTTCATTTGTTATTATTAATATATTTTCTAAATCATCTTGCCCTATACTCTCTCCTATTTTTGGTACACTTCTATCTATAGTGAAAAAATATTTTCCATCTGATACTATATCTCCTGTTACTATAAATCCTGCTTCTTCTAATTTTTGGGTTAAATAGTCTTCTTGATTATATTCTTCATTAGTATACTTATCTGTAGTGCAATCTGCTAATGCTATTTCTAATCTTTCTTTTACTGATTCTTCATTGTATTTTTCTGCTGATTTTTTACTTTTATTAAATATTCCATCATTTCCTATTGAAAAACTTATTGCTACTCCTGCAAGTATTAATAAAATTATTATTGTTATTATTAACGCTATTAGTGTAATTCCTTTGTTATTTTTAATTTTTTTCATCTTCTCCTCCTTGTTTATTTTTTTTATTTTTAGCTTTTAACTTTACTTTTTCAATAAATGATATTATGGATATCATTTATTTTAAAAATAAAGAACTAAACTCAAAGTTTATTAGCTATTTGTTTCCCATTTTAATATTGGTCCATCAGCAGTATCTTCAAATTCTTCACCATTTAGTTCACTTGCTAATGTTTTTAATTGCTCTGCTGTTTTTTTAATTACACCATGTGTTGCTTCTCCTCCAGCCGTTTCTAAATAATAGCAATTACTTACT
>CANPWI010000006.1 GCA_947584125.1 uncultured Clostridia bacterium | reverse complement strand
TTAAAAGTAGTATTTGAGGTAATAGAACCAAACACATCAGACAGAATTTTAACAAATGTTGCACAAATATCTGAAGACGAAGACAAAGATGGAAATGAAATAGATGATATAGACTCTATACCAAACCATGATGAAAAATACGACTTTGAAAATGAAGACGAAAATGAAGATGATATAGACTTTGAAAAAGTAAAACTAAAATACTTTGATTTAGCATTAAGAAAATTCATAACAGCAGTAGACGATACAAATGTTAACGATAGAATACCACAATTATCTTTAGACGAAAATGGAAAAATTAAATATGAACATACAAAAGTACCAGTAGAAGTAGCAAATGGAGATGTAGTTACATATACAATAAGAATTTTCAATGAAGGTAATACAGACGGATATGCAGATGAAATAACAGACGATATGCCAGAGGGATTAGAATTTTTACCAGAAAACGACACAAACAAAGAATATAGATGGAAAATGATAGACCAAGATGGAAACCAAACAGATG
The DNA here is from genome assembly GCA_947584125.1 of uncultured Clostridia bacterium. Classification (GTDB taxonomy): domain Bacteria; phylum Bacillota; class Clostridia; order TANB77; family CAG-508; genus CANRMR01. The sequence goes on along the minus strand of CANPWI010000006.1, from coordinate 21,368 downwards.
ATATTTCAAAAGCAGTAAAAATAACAACAGACTATCTATCAATAGCACAAGAAAATGAAACAGGAAGAGATAACCTAATAAAAGCATTTGATAAAGAATTAGGATTAACAGACGAAAATCCAGACTATAGAGATGTAAAAGTTGCATTTAAAGTTATAGAACCAAATACATCAGATAAAATCCTAGTAAATGTTGCTGAAATATCTGAAGATAAGGATGAAAATGGAAAGCCAGTAGAAGATATAGACTCAACTCCAGGAAATAATGAAGACGGAGAAGATGATATTGATAAAGAATATGTAAAACTAAAATACTTTGACTTAGCATTAAGAAAATTCATAACAGCAGTAGACAATACAAGTGTAAACAATAGAGTACCACAGTTATCTTTAGATGAAAATGGAGAAATTAAATATGAACATACAAAAGTTCCAGTAGATGTAGAAAATGGAAATATAGTTACATATACAATAAGAATATTTAATGAAGGCAACATAGATGGATATGCAGATGAAATAACAGACGATATGCCAGAAGGATTAGAATTTTTACCAGACAACGATACAAACAAAGAATATAGATGGAAAATGATAGACAAAGACGGAAACCAAACAGATGACATTTCAAAAGCTGTAAAAATAACAACAGACTATTTATCAAAAGCACAAGAAGATGAAACAGAGAGAAATAATCTAATAAAAGCATTTGATAAAGAACTAGGAATAACAGATGAAAATCCAGACTATAGAGATGTAAAAGTTGCATTTAAAGTTACAGAACCAAATACATCAGATAGAATTTTAGTAAATACAGCTGAAATATCTGAAGATAAAGATAAAAATGGAAATCCAGTAGAAGATATAGATTCAACTCCAGGAAACAATGAAGACGGAGAAGATGATATTGATAAAGAATATGTAAAAGTTAAATACTTTGACTTAGCACTTAAAAAATGGGTAACTCAAGCAATAGTTATTGAAAATGGAAAACAAACAGTTACTCAAACTGGACACACAGGAGATGAAAATCCAGAGCCACCAGTTAAAGTAGAAATTAAAGAGAATTCTTTAAATAAAGTAACAGTAAAATTTGCATATAAAATTAAAGTAATTAATGAAGGCGAAATTGCAGGTTATGCAAAAGAAGTCAAAGACCATATTCCAGCAGGATTAAAGTTTGTAAAAGAAGATAATCCAAAATGGTATACTTGTGAAGATGGAACAGTTGCAACCGCACAACTTGAAAACACATTATTACAACCTGGAGAAACAGCAACAGTAGATATCATACTAACATGGATAAATGGAAACGATAACTTAGGATTAAAAACAAACTATGCAGAAATTAGTAAAGATTATAACGAAAGTAACACACCAGATATAGATTCTTCAACAAATAACTTTAAAGGTAAACCAATAGAAGATGATGAAGATGAAGCACCAGTTGTATTATCAGTAAAAACAGGTTCAGCACCAATGTATATTACACTAACAATAGTTGTATTAACAATGCTAAGTAGCGGAATTATACTAATCAAAAAGTATGTATTATAATAGAATAAAAATTCCCAGTTAGACACTGGGGATTTTTATTATTCTTTACTAAAATAATATTTACAAATATTATACTTATGTGATATAATTTGACAATAGAGGAGTGAAAAGAATGAATCAAATTTTATCTACAGGATTAAATCAAAAAAAGCCTACGGATATAAAGAAAATAGTAAAGTTTTTTGCTATAGCAATTATTCTATTTGGACTTGTTTTCTTAGGACAAGGAATATATAGATTATATAATAATAACAAACAAGAAAAACAAAAAATGCAAGTACAAACTATACCTCAAATATCAATAAGTCAAGATGAAAGAAAACTTAAAGTAAGTATAACACATGATAAAGTAATAGCTACTATGCAGTATAGTTGGAATGATGGCGAAATAACAGAAATAGAAGGAAATAATAGAATAAGCTTTAATGAAGAAATAGATATTCCAATAGGAACAAATACATTAAATCTTAAAGTTACAGATATAAACGGAAATGAAAACACTTATACACAAGAATATATAATAGAAGATGAACTTAATATAGATCTTGCAGTAGTTGGAAATAGCATAAAAATAACAGCAGAAGATCCAGACGGAATGAGTTATTTAACATATAAATGGAATAATGGAGAAGAAATAAGAGTTGATGCTCAAGAAAGTACATTAAAAATAGAAACAGAAGTTGAAATACCAGCAGGATTAAATACATTAGTAATAAATGCAGTAAATATAAATAACATAGTAAAAACAAAAGAACAAGAAATTAAAGGTATAAATCCACCAAAAATTTCAGCAATAAGAGATGGAGAGTTTATTATAATTACAGTAACAGATGATGAAGGTCTTGAAAGTATAGAACATGTAGTAAATCAAGGAGAGAAAACAGACATTCCTTTAGATGGTCAAACATCAATAGAATACAAACAATATGTTGTTGAAGGAGATAACTATGTAACAATAACAGCAAAAAGTAAAAGTGGAGCAAAAACAGTATTTTATGGAGTATGTTATAATCAATAAAATTAGTAAGAGGGAATAATTATGGAGATTAATATATTAAACTTAGTAACATTATTTATAATATATTCATTCTTTGGTTGGATTTTAGAATCTGTATATAAATCAATATGTCAAAGAAAATGGATAAATTCTGGATTTATATATGGACCATTTTGCCCAATATATGGAGTTGGTGCAATAATAATGTTTATATTTTTAGAAAGATATAAAGATAATTTAATATTATTGTTTTTTGCAGGATTCATAGTTTTATCAGTTTGGGAATATTTAGTAGGATGGTTTCTAGAAAAAGCATTTAACACAACATACTGGGATTACTCAAACCATAAAATAAACATAAAAGGAAGAGTTTGCCTAACAAATTCAATAATGTGGGGAATATTAGGAATAATTTTTATACACTTTATACATCCAGGTATTACAAATTTACTAAGTAAAATTCCACAAAACATTACTACAGTTTTAACGGTTATAATAGGTGGATACATATTAATAGATGCAATAATAACAACAATTAAAGTTAAAGGACTAGAAGGTCAAATTAATAAAATTAGTGAAATTGGCGAAACTTTAAAAGAAAAATTAGAACAAATAAAAGTAGAAGGTCAAAACAATATAGAAAATTTACAATATAAAATTGATGAATTGAAAAAACAACAAGCAAAATTAAAAACAAAAGTAGTAAGAAGAACAAACAGACTAAAAAAAGCATTCCCTACTATGAAATCTGAAACAATTAGTCAATTTTTAAACCAAAAGATAGAACTAAGAAGAGAAAAAAACAAATAAAGGAGAAATAAATGTTACAAGAAATATACATTATAGATGATAATATTGAACTATATAAATTATTAAAGTCAATGTTTAAAGATGAAAAAGAATTTTTGTTAAAGAATGTAAGAACAACAGAAATTGAAATTGCACTTAAAAATATACCTTCATTAATAATTATACATGAAGATCAAGTAGACAGAGACTTAGTGGAATTATGTAACACAATAAGACAAAATGAGGATAATAGTATAACTCCAATAATAGTAGTATCATCAGACGAAAATAAAGACCATAGAATTGATGTTTTAAAAACAGATGTTGAATATTATATAAAAGAACCTATAGATAAAGACTACTTTTACTATACAATAAAAAATATAGTTAATTTAATGTATTTAAACAGAAGAGTAAGTCCATTAACAGGATTACCAGGAAATGTACAAATACAAGCAGAAATCAAAAAAAGATTATTAAACCAAGAACATTTTGCAATTTTATACTTTGACCTAGACAATTTCAAAGCATATAATGATACCTATGGATTTTTAAAAGGTGATGAAATTATTAAATTTACTGCAAAAATTATTTCAAAACATATACATAAAAACGAATGTGACAATGCATTTATTGGACACATAGGAGGAGACGATTTTGTTGCAATAGTTTCAGAAACAGATTACGAAAAAATATGTCAAGACATTATATTAGAATTTGATATAAAAGTTTTAGACTATTTTAATGATGAAGATAAAGAAAAAGGATATGTAGAGGTAGTAAATAGAAAAGGAATAATAGAACAATTTCCAATAACATCAATATCAATAGCGGTAGTAGATATAGAAAAAAATAGATTTAAAAATGCATTAGAAATAGCAGAAATGGGAGCAGGAATAAAACACCTAGCAAAAACAACATTAGGAAGTACATATATTATAAACAGAAGGAAAAAATAGAATGGTTCTAAAATAGCATACACCTTACATATAATAATATAAATTTTATATTATTATAAAGGAGAAAAGTATGATTATTTTAGAGAAAAAAAGAATTGTTATTTTGCTTAATTTAATGATTCTAACAGTAGTTGTTTGTGGAGTATGCAGTTTCAAAAATAATAATATTGAAACAAATAATGAAACAGCACAAGTTGTAGCGCTACCTGTTACAAACAAAACCGTAGTACTAGATGCAGGTCATGGAGTACCGGACGAAGGAGCTCAAAGTAGTAATGGAACAACAGAAGCACAAACAAATTTAAAAATAGCATTAAAAGTGCAAAATTTACTTGAACAAAGTGGATGCAATGTAATTTTAACAAGGTCAGATGAAAATGCTATATACGATATTGATAGCAAAACACTAAAAGAAAAGAAAATATCAGACATTCACAACAGAGTAAAAATAGGTAACGAATCAAGTGCAGACATATTTGTAAGTATACATTTAAATAAAATACCACAGCAACAATACTACGGTTGGCAAACATTTTATAAACAAGGAAATGAACAGGGAATAAAACTTGCAACATCAATACAAAATAGCTTAAATAAAGCAATACAAAAAGAAAATACTAGAGTACCATTAAAAATAGACAACATTTATATAATAAAACATGTTGAAATACCAACAACAATAGTTGAATGTGGATTCCTATCTAATCCAGAAGAAGAAAAACAACTATTAGATGACCAATATCAAAATAAATTGGCATGGGGAATATATACAGGAATAATAGATTATTTTTATGAATAAGAGAGTAATACATTTAAAACAAAATTTGCTCCATATTGCTAGTATTTGGCATTTTCGTGCTTGAAAAACTGCACGCTTTGAAAATGGCAAATACTACATGGAGCTTTTATAATGTCAATAATTCATTTATATAATTAAAAATATGCAAAATTTATAAAAAACATTGAAATATACGACAAAATATAATAAAATAATAATCATAAAATAGAACAAAAGAAAAATAGATAGCAAAAAAAGTAAAAAAGTTTTTTTAAAAAGGTATCTAAAACCGACAAATATTTACCAAAGAATGTATTAGAATAATAGCAGATTTAAATTTTAAGAGGTGGTAAAAGTGTTTCAAAATATTTCAGGACAAGTAGATACTGATGAAATAGAATATAGTAAACAAAATAACAAAAAAAATATATTAAAAGGATTATTTACAATACAAAATATAATGATATATATATTATCATTAATGGTTTCAATGGTTAGCTGTGGAGAAAGCATGGCACCATTTGGACTAGCAATGCTTGCAGCAGTTGCAAGTAATGGAATACCAACAGGAATAGTATATATAATAACAATGATAGGTACATTTATAGGATTTGGTGCAGAAGGAGTTTTAAACTACCTAATCACATCACTTATATTTATTGCAATGGTATTAATATTTAAACCAAAAATAAAAATGCTAGATGAAACAAAACTTAAACTAGGTAAATTTGTAGTATTTTCAGTACTAATTGTTGAAATTGTAAAGCTATTTTTTAATACATTTATGGTATACGATTTATTGCTAGCAATTTCAGTTACAATTACAACATATATATTTTACAAAATATTCTCAAATAGCTTAATAGTTATAAAAGACTATGGAATAAAAAAAGCATTTTCAATAGAAGAAGTTGTAGGTGCTAGTATGCTGTTATCAGTTGCTGTATCTGCATTTGGAAACTTGAGCATATTTGGTTTAGAAATTAGAAATGTACTTAGTATTTTAATAGTACTAATACTAGGGTGGAAAAATGGAATACTACTTGGAGCAACAAGTGGTGTTACAATAGGAGCAGTAATAGGAATAGTAAGTAATGGAGAACCAAGTATTATTGCAGCATATGCAATTTCAGGAATGATAGCAGGAATTTTCAATAGACTAGGAAAGCTAGGAGTAGTTATAGGATTTTTTGCAGGGAATGTATTACTAACTTATGTTACAAACGGAAATACTATGCAAATTATATACTTCAAAGAAATATTAGTTGCATCACTAGGTTTACTACTAGTGCCAAATAGTGTAGAAATTAACTTAGAAGAATTCTTTTCAAAATCAAGATGTTTACCAACAAATTCAGCTTATGCATTAGAAGGAGCAACTGTTGAAAAATTAAATAATGTATCAGAAGCAATAAAAGAAATGTCAGATACATATAAAGAAGTTGCAGCAACGGTTATAGAAGAAGAAGACATTACATATTCAAACAGAAAAATGTTTATTGAAGAATTACAAAATCAAATAGAAGCTATACCTGAAAATTTCTTATACGAAGAAATTACAGATGGAGACGAAGAAATACTTATAGATTTATTTAATAAACTATATGAAAAAAGTGAAATAAATAATGATGACTTAATAGAAATATTTGAAAACCATAATAATTACATTATAGGATTTGAAAATAATCTAGACATTGAAAAACAAATTAAAGAACTTGTAAAAATAATAAATAACTCATATAAAATTAGTAAAGTTAATTTTATATGGAATCAAAAAGTAAATCAAAATAAAAAAAATATTTCACAACAATTAAACGGAGTTTCAAAAGTTATATCATCAATAGCAAGTGAAATAAAAGAAAAAGAAATAAGCAACTTTCAAGAAGAAAAAGAACAAATAAAAGCAATATGCAAACAAAAACAAATAAATATTCTATCTATAGATATAAAAAGAGAAAAAACAAATAAATACATAATAACTGTATATACAGACAAATGCAAAAAAGAAAAAATAGAAGAATGTCCAACAAGTAAAATAGAAAAAATAATATCAAAGGTATTAAATGACGAAATAATACTACAAAAAGAAAATTGCGTTATGGATACAAATCAAGAATTATGTAAGCAAATATATGTATCAAAAGACAAATATGAGCTTCAAATTGGAATGGCAAAAAAAACTAAAGACAACATAAGTATATCAGGAGATAGCAGTATAAAACTTAGACTAGAAGACGGTAAATACTTACTAGCAATTAGTGATGGTATGGGTTCAGGACCAGAAGCAAGAAAAAGCAGTCAAATAGCAATAAAAATGCTAAAAAGATTATTATCAACAGGATTTGATAAAGATACATCAATAGAATTAATAAACTCAACAATAGCACTTAACACAAAAGAAGACATGTATGCAACACTTGATATAGCAATTTTAGACCTATATTCAGGAAACATAGAATTCATAAAAAATGGTTCAGCTCCAACATATATAAAAACAAAACAAGGAGTTGACTTAGTTAAATCATCAGCATTACCAGCAGGTATAATGGAAAAATTAGACTTAGTAGTATATGACAGAGATTTAGAAGAAGACGATATAATTGTTATGTGTACAGATGGAATTATAGATTCAAACACAGAATATCAAAACAGCGAAGAATGGGTAAAAGAACTATTAACACAAATTGCAACAGACAATGTACAAAAAATAGCAGATATTATTTTAAAAGAAGCAATAGACAATAACTACGGACAAGTAAAAGACGACATGACAGTAATAGTAGGAAAAATTAGAAAATAAACAAATCAGACAAATCATTTAAAATGATTTGTCTGATTTGTTTACTCATAAAAACATACAACAGCATAAGTCGTATCTAAATTTTCGTTCATAATTGTAACAACATGTTTCCCACTATCATAAGAATAAAAACACTTAATTTTATCTTTATATAATATTTCCTTTTTATACAATATTTCAACATTATTAAAATTAATATTAGAGTAAATATTCTCAGGAAGAGCCTCAAGAGCAAAATCCAAATAAAATAAATTATTTACATGATTATTTGTATCAATATCCCTTCTTTGAATTTGATATTCATAACAAATATCCGAAATTTGTCCCTTGTATTTTTCATTTAAAGCCTCATCAAAAACAGAGAAATCTTCAGGTAAATAACTATTTATCATATCATCAGGAATTCTTGTAACAGATTTTGTTTTAGTATTTATCAAAATCCATTTAGAAGAAGCAATAGCAAGTAACTTATTATTATCATCATAAACCTCAAAATCCCTATAAGAATAAAATCTAACTAAATTTCTAGCCCATGTTTTAATCGTAAGAGCAGTGCCACTTTTAGGTCTATCAAATATTTTTAATTTCCAATTAGAAATTATCCAAGACAAATTATATTTCTCAGTATCTGTTAAACCATAACCTAAGCAATCAGAATGGTTTCCAGCAGCTTCTTGTAAATAAGTAATAAAACCTTTAGTAGTTAAAAAATTATCCTTATCTACATCCAAAAATCTAACATTCATTTTATATTCATGTATACTCATTACCAAATTCATCTCCTAACTTACTTATTATATAATATAAAGCATAAATGTCAAGAAATAATTTTATAAAAATTCCTTCATTTTCATTGACTTTTCGTTAAAAAGAAGATATTATATTAGAGGAAAAATGTTTTTTTGAAGACTTATAAACAAGAGGGTAAGGAGGAAGAAAAATTATGGGAGAAGTTATAGTAATAACATCCGGAAAAGGAGGAGTTGGAAAAACAACAACTACAGCAAATTTAGGTTCATCATTAGCACTAGAAGGAAAAAAAGTTGCATTAGTAGACACAGATATTGGACTTAGAAATTTAGATGTTGTAATGGGACTAGAAAATAGAATAGTATATGATATCGTTGATGTAGTAGAAGGTAAATGCAAATTAAGACAAGCCTTAATAAAAGACAAACGATTTGAGGAGTTATTTTTACTTCCAGCCGCTCAAACAAGAGATAAAACTGCAGTAAATGAAAATCAGATGATAGAGCTTACAAAAAAACTAAAAGAAGAATTTGATTACATATTAATAGATTGTCCTGCGGGAATAGAACAAGGATTTAAAAACGCAATAGCAGGAGCAGATAGAGCAGTAGTAGTAACAACAGCAGAAATATCAGCAATTAGAGATGCTGATAGAATAATAGGATTACTTGAATCCTCTGAAATTAAAAATCCAGAATTAGTAATAAATAGACTAAGACCTAACATGGTAAAAAAAGGTGAAATGATGGATGTAGAAGACATAGTAGATCTTCTTTCTATAGACTTAGTAGGAGTTGTGCCAGATGATGAATATATTATCACACAAACAAATAAAGGAGAGCCAGTTATATCAAATAAAAAAGCTCCATCAGGAAAAGCATATAGAGAAATAGCAAAAAGAATTTTAGGTGAAAATATAGAAATTACCATACCAGGTAGAGAAAAAGGATTTTTAGCTAAATTAAAAAGATTATTTGGAATTAAATAGATAGTATAAGGTGGAGGTAGCTATGTTTGAGAACATAATAAACTTTTTCAAAGGATTAAAAAAATCAAACAAAAAATCAGATAACTCAAAAGATGCAGCCAAAGAAAGATTACATCTAGTATTAATGCAAGATAGAGCAAATGTATCAGCTGACTTTTTAGATTTGATGAAACAAGAAATTATAGAAGTAATAAAAAAATATATAAATGTTGATGAAAACGAAATAGATGTAAGACTTGCAAACAAAACAAACGAAGATGGAACAACAGGTGCACCAGCACTTTATGCTAATATTCCAATAGTTAGTATAAAAGAAGAAGCAAAGCAAGCAGCAAAAGAAATAAAAAATGAAAAATCATCTCCAGAAAAACAAGAAGAAACAAAAATAGAAGAAAATAAGGATAAAGAAGAAAAAAAGGATGATACTAATGATAAAGAAGATAAAAAAGAAATAGAAAGCGAAGAAATAAAAAGCGTAGAAAAAGAAGTAAAATAGGGCGAATAACATTCGCCCTAGAAATTTAATCCAAATATATATGAGAGGATAAATAATGAAAAAAAGAATTCTAAAAAATATAGAATGGGGAATTTTAATTTGTGCAATACTTTTATTACTAATAGGACTTGTAGGTCTATATTCCGCAACACAAGACACAGGATACGACGAATTTAAAAAACAAATTCTATGGGGAATAGTAAGTATACCAGTATTAATTTTAGCAATCTTCTTAGACTATAAAATTATAGCAAAAGCATCACCAATATTTTATGGTATATTTTTAATATTATTAATAGCAGTATTATTTACACCAGAAGTAAATGGAGCAAATAGCTGGTTTCAAATAAGTGAAACACTAAAATTTCAGCCAAGTGAACTCGCAAAAGTATTTGTAATTTTATTTACATCAAGTGTTATTGTAAAAATACAAGAAAGAGGAAAAAACGAAATAAATAAACCATTAAAATTACTACTTGTAGCATTAGTAATTGGAATTCCACTTATCTTAATATTAAAACAACCAGATATAGGTACTGCTATGGCATTTATTTTTTCACTTATATTTATACTATTTTCAGCAGGAATAAATAAAAAATATATTATAGCATCAATATTACTAGTTGTAATTACAGTACCATTATTATACTTTTTTGTATTACCAGAACATGCAAAAGAAAGAATAGATGTATACTTAAATCCAGAATCAGATGCAAGAGGTGCAGGATATAACATAATTCAATCAAAACTTGCAATAGGATCAGGTGGACTATTTGGAATGGGATTTTTAAAAGGAAATCAAACACAACTAGGATTTTTATATCCAAAAACAACAGACTTTATATTCCCAGTTATAGGTGAAGAATTTGGGTTTATGGTAGCAGGAGCAGTTATAGTAATATATGTACTATTAATAACAAAGGCTGTGTATGTTGCAAAAACTGCAAAAGATGACTTGGGTTCATATATAGCAATAGGAATTGTTGGAATATTTGTATTCCACATGCTTGAAAATATAGGTATGACTATGGGACTACTCCCAATTACAGGTGTACCACTTCCATTTGTAAGTTATGGAGGAAGCAGTTTAGTTACAAATTTCTTATGTATAGGACTTCTACTAAACATTAGTGGAAGAAGGCAAAAATCATTATTTATAGATTAACGAAAGGAAAATATTTATGAAATTTGATATAGAGGAAATAGAAAAAAAACACAAAATAATAATATCTAAAGGAATAAAACTAAACAAACAAGTAAAAGACGAAGGTCATGGATATAAAAGAACTTTAGATATAATAGACAATATGCAAGACATTATAGAAGGGTTACCAGAAGACACAAAAATAAATTTAGATGTATGTATAATAGCAGGTTACTGGCTAGATGTAGGAAGAGCATTTTCAGATACAGAGCCAGAAAAAATAAGTGCTAGTATGCTAACAGAAGAATTACAAAAAGAAAACTATGATAAAAAATTCATAAAAATGTGTAATGATGCAATAATCCATCATAGATGGAATATGATTCCAACAACGATTGAAGGTCAACTTGTAAAAGATGCAGATAAAATATCATTTATAGGTGTAGAAAGATGGAAAGAATGTATAGAAAAAAAGCAAAGAATAGACCTAACAATGAAACTAATTGGAACTCTAAGAAACGAGATGTTACATTTTAATATAAGTAAACAAATTTATGATGAAAAAATTGTAGACTTAGTACAACTTTTATACAATTATATATTCAAATAAAATAGGGAGAAAAAATGTATTTAAAGCAATTACAAATAGGAAATGTAAAAACAGACAATAACATATTATTAGCACCAATGGCAGGAATTACAGATAGACCATTTAGAATAATCGCAAAGGAATTTAATCCAGGACTTGTTACAACAGAAATGGTAAGTAGTAAAGCACTGTATTTTGGGGACGAAAAAACTAAAAAACTACTAAACAGAAAAGATGAAAAAGCACCAATGTCTGCACAAATATTTGGTAGTGATGTGGAAAGTATGATAAAAGGTGGAAAACTAGTAAGCCAAAACTATGAAATTGTGGATATTAATATGGGATGTCCAGCACCAAAAGTAGTAAAAAATGGAGATGGTAGTAAACTACTACTTAATTTACACCTAGTATATGAAATAGTAAAAGCAGTAGTAGAAAACATAGATAAGCCAGTAACAGTAAAAATGCGTACAGGTTGGGATTCTGAAAACATTGTAGCAAAAGAAGCGGCACAAGTAATAGAATCTGCAGGTGCAAGTATGATTACAATACATGGAAGAACAAGAGCACAATACTATTCAGGAAAAGCAGATTTAGATATAATAAAAACAGTAAAAGAAAGTGTAAAAATACCTGTAATAGGAAATGGAGACATAACAAACGAAAAAGAAGCACAAAAAATGTTTGAATACACAGGTGTAGACGGAATAATGATAGGGAGAGCATCACTTGGAAATCCATGGATATTTGAAAAAATAATACATTACCTAAAAACAGGAGAAAAAAAAGAAAATCCATCACTAGAAGAAAAATTAAAAATAATATTAAAACATATAAATTTACAAGTAGAAGAAAAAGGAGAATATATAGCAATAAGAGAAATGAGAAAACACCTAGCATACTACATAAAAGGATTACCAGACGCATCAAAAACACGAGTAATACTTAACCAAATAGAAACAAAACAAGAACTAGAAAATAATTTAAAAGAATATTTTAAAAACATAAAAAGTATGGTATAATAACTATATATTTAAATTAAATGAGGTGAAATATATGAACAAAAAAATTCCACCAAAAATTAAAAAATCTATTGAACAATTTTTAGATGGAGTAAATAAAATGTTTGGTGAAAGAGCAAAAAAAATTATACTTTATGGATCTTATGCAAGAGGTGATTTTGATAAAAGTTCTGATATAGATATAATGATATTAACAGACTTTACTGACAAAGAAATAGTAGAATATAGTGAAAAAATATGGAATTTTGCTTATGATATTGAACTAGAAAATAATGTATTAATCTCTCCACTAATAAAAAATATTGATAAATTTAATTACTGGTTGGAAATATTACCTTTTTATAGTAATGTTCAAAAAGAAGGAGTAGTTTTACATGGAATATAAAGTATCAAAAGATTTGGTATTACATAGATTAGAACAAGCAAAAGAAGATATAAGAGCAACTGAAGTATTATATAAAGAAAGATTATATAAATCAGCTAATAATAGAGCATATTATGCTATATTTCACTCAATTAGAAGTGTATTAGCACTAGAACCAATAGATTTTAGAAGACATAAAGATGTAATAGCTCACTTTAATCAATATTATGTTAATACAGGAATTTTTTCTAAAACAATGGGAAGAAGGATAGCTAGAGCGAGTCAAGTTCGTGAAGATAGTGATTATGATGACGAGTTTATTGTTGATCCAAGTAATACTTTAATTCAAATAGAAACCGCAAAAGAATTAGTAAAGCTTGTAGAAGAGTATGTAAATAAGAAAATTTTAGAATTATAAATTCAAAAGGCAGGTATAAGATACCTGCCTTTTGAATATTGATTAACTAGAGGTGAATTTTATGAAAAATAAAGGAAAATTATTAATTTTTAGTATAATAGTTATAATTCTAATAATAATTTTGTACTTTTTTTACACAAATAATTATAAAACAATAAAAACTGGTAATAATATAGGTAAATCAGCTGAAGAAATTAAAAATTATATTTTAAATATTAGTTCATATCAAGCAACAATTAATTTAAATGTAAAAAGTAATAAAAACGAAAATAACTATATAATAAAGCAAAAATATTCACAAGACGGAAACTTATTTAAACAAGAAATAATAGAGCCAGAAAATATAAAAGGATTAATAACTACCTATGATGGTCAAAATCTAAAAATAGAAAACACAAATTTAGGATTAAGCAATCTATATGAAAACTATAAGTTTATTGCAGAAAACTCTTTATGTTTAAACAGCTTTGTAGAAGAATATAAAAACTCACAAAACACAAGTTTAAAAGAAGAAGGAAATAAAATAGTATTTACAGTAAAGAGCGAAAACATGGTAAAAACCTTATATGTAGACATAGATACTGCAAAGCCAGAGAAAATGGAAATACAAGTTATTAACCAAAAACTATCTGCATACATACAATATAAAGAGATAGAATTAAACAAAGCAAAAAAAGAAGAAATAATAGCATTTAACACAAAACAAGGGAAAAAAGAAATATAAAATAAATAAAAATATCTCAAAAACTAAAATTTAAAATATAACAAAATACAAAATTAAAACACTGTAATATTAGGAGTTGAGATTATGATAGTAAAAAGAGGAGATATGTTTTATGCAGATTTAAGTCCTGTAATAGGTTCCGAACAAGGAGGAGTTAGACCAGTTCTAATAATACAAAACGACATGGGAAACAAATACAGCCCAACAGTAATTGCAGCCGCAATTACATCACAAACAGGAAAAAACAAATTACCCACCCATATAGAAATAGGTTCACAAAACAGTGGACTAAAATCAGACTCAGTAGTTTTAGCAGAACAAATAAGAACAATAGATAAAAGCAGACTAAAAGAAAAAATAGGGCATATAGATGATGACACAATAATACACCAAATAAATGAAGCAATAGGTGTAAGTTTTGGATTAGAATAAAATATAACAACAAAATAGGTTTGTGGTTACACAAACCTATTTTGTTTATTTATATAATCAAAAATAATTATAAATTAATGATATTATGGATAATTAAACTAAGAACGAAATACCAAATCTAAAGTTATATAATAATCTTTCTTATATTTTACGAATTCGCTCTCCCACTGGCGCTGTAACTCGTTCCACTCGAACAGCCCTCAGCGGTCACCTCAGGCGCTATCGCAAAATAACGAAATATTATTATATAACTTTAGATTAGTTAAAATTTTTATGTTTAATTATTGTAAAAAAAGGTTTTCCCTAGTAAAAACAAGACCTTTGTCGTAATTTGTCATAAAAATGTAATATAAATTTAACATAAAGGATACAAATAAAAATATGTTAAAATCCGTAAGTAGAAAGAACTTGAAAATTTGAAATAATAAGAACTTGGAAGAAATTACTATTGAAAAACACAAAAAAATATTCTAATATAAAATTAATATAGTGTAATTTATAGAAGGGGAAGAACTTATGAAAAAGGTAAAATTAAATTCTAAAAAACCAGAAGAAAAAAGTGATAATATGGAACCTAAAAAAAGAAGAACTGTAGATAATAAAAAAGCAGCACTAATTATCATAATACTTTTATTAATAATTATAATAAGTTTTTATGAATATATAGGTAAAAACAGTGAAGAATTATCACAAATTGAAATAGGTATACCAGAACAATTAACTGAAGAAAATGGATATACGAGCCAATGTGTTAATGAAGGTCACTTTAGTATAACATTATATGGTACGAAAATCAATGGAAAATGGATAGGACCAGTAGATGTATATTTAGCTAAAAGTACTAATAGAAGTTGGAGTTCAAGGGCAGATGACTATGAAATGGATGTTTATAGAGGACATGCTGTACATGGTGGTACATCTGGTGCACATTTTTTAGGAACATGGATTGGAAAAAATGTTAAAAGTGCATCATCTTCTAATTCTAATCATTCTAATACTTATTCAGGTAAAGTTTCAGGTGTATATATAGATACAATAAATGAAACAACTGAAGATGTAGAATATAGTTTTATTGTACTTAGGGGAAGTCAAACTGGTATATTTTGGTCAAATTTCTCATTTGGTGATGTTGAGATTGGAAGCCCAGATAGTAACCCACCACAAATAACTGGAGTTGAAAATGGTAAAAAATATAAGGATAATAAAACAGTAATAATTACAGATGAATCTGGTTACACAGCAAAATATTGGCATAATTCAACAAGTAAGAGTTTTTCAGGTGAAGGAACAGCTTTTAGTACTGGAACACAATTTACACAGGATGGTTGGTACAAAGTAGAGGTAACAGATGATGCAGGAAATACATCAACAACAGAATTTTGTATAGATAAAACAGGACCAAGTAATCCACAAATAAAAATAAATTATGAGACTAAAAATGCAAATGCTCAAAATAGTCCATATTATTATAATAGTACTAAGATATGTTCAAGTGTTAGTTGTACTTTTGGAACAGATACATTAAGTACTGTAACAAATAAAACATTAACAATACAAAAATACAATAATGGTAGTTGGACAACATATACAACAAAAAATGACGAAACAGCAGTTACCAATATACCAGATGGATTATACAAGGCTTATGCTACAAATTCAGATGAATTAGGAAATCAAACTAGATTCGGAGATGTATATTTTTCTATAGATACTGTAGTTCCAACAGTAACAGCAAAGCAAAATAATAATTATGCTAAAAGTCATAGTGTTGCAATAACAATAAGTGAAGTTGTAAATGAAACTAACTTATCTTATTGTTGGCATACAAGTGGAACAAGTGCACCAACAACAGGTTGGCAAACAACAACAATTAATAACAAAAAAGCAACAATAACAGAAAGTGGCAGAAACGGTACATACTATTTATGGATAGGACCAATAACAGATACTGCAGGAAATGTAAAAGCAAATAATCAAGTAGGAAGTTACAAGTTTGATAACACAGCACCAGAAGTTCCAAAAATAAGAGTAAATAACTTAACAGATAATAGTACTAATTCAAGTAATCCAAAATATTATAATACAAATCCAAGTGTTAGTTGTATATTTGGAAATGATACTTTAAGTGGTACAACAAGTAAAACTTTAACAATATATAAATGGAATGGTTCAAATTGGTCAGTACATACTACAAAATATAATGAAACAGCAGTAACAATATCAGGAGAAGGACAATATAGAGTAGCAGCATCAAATTCAGATTTGCTAGGAAATAAAAGTTCATGTAGTGATATATATTTTTGCTTAGATAAAACAAACCCTACTATAAACAATGTAACAGAAGGTGGAAAATATAATACACCTCAAAATGTAACAGTTACTGATAGTTTAAGTGGTGTACAAGAAGCAAATTATTATACAGGTACAGTAGCAAATAATTATTCTAGTGGAGGACATAGTTTTACAGATTCATGCACACTTAATGGAAACTATTTTTATAAAGTTGTAATAAGAGATAGAGCTGGAAATTC
This sequence comes from uncultured Clostridia bacterium, assembly GCA_947584125.1. Lineage (GTDB taxonomy): Bacteria > Bacillota > Clostridia > TANB77 > CAG-508 > CANRMR01. The sequence goes on along the minus strand of CANPWI010000006.1, from coordinate 4,034 downwards.
AGCAACAAAAACATTTATAATAGATCAGCAAGCACCAGATATAACAGGCATTGATAATGCAAATTGGTATAATGTTGATAAACAAGTAAACTTTTCAGATAACTTAACAAATTGTACAGCTAAATATTGGGAAAGTAGCTCACCAAATTCATTCCCAGGAAGTGGAACTAATTTTTCAAGTGGAGCAACATTTAAAGGAGATAAATATTATAAAATAGAAGTAACAGACGAAACTAACAATAAAACAACAAAAACTTTCCAAATAGATCAAACAAACCCAAGTGAAGCTACTATAAAATTGAATAATGAAACAAAAACAGCAAACACAAATAATGTAAATAGTGAATATTATTATAAAGTACCAGTAACAGTAGGAAGTAATGCAAATGGAGATAATTTTAGTGGAGTAAAAAATAATACACTAAAGGCAAAAAGAAGTGCGACAATAAATGGAACATATACAGATGTAAATAATGATTGTGAAACATCTGGAAATTGTACATTAAATGAAACACCAGAAGGATTTTATTCAGTATGTGCAACAACAGAAGATATCGCAGGAAATACAAGAACAACAGAAAATAGATATTTCTGTATAGACACAACAAAACCTGTTATAGATGGTGTTGAAAATGAACAAAAATATGGTCAAAATAAAACAATAAATACTAGTGATAATTTAAGTGGAATAGGTACAGAAAAATATTATCATAATTCAATAGAAAAAAATTTTAGTAATGGAAATACACAAACACAAGAATTTTCTGAAACTAGTAAAACATTTAGTGAAGATGGTTGGTATAAAGTAGAGATAACAGATAGATCAGAAAATGTAGAAACAAAAACATTTTTAGTAGATAAAACACCACCAACTAAACCAATAATATCAATAAATGATACAGAAAGAACAAATACAACTCAAGATAGTCCATTCTATTGTACACAAGCAAAAGTACACTGTGATTATGGTACAGATGTACTAACAAATGTAACAACAAAAAGCTTAAAAATAGAATATTATAGTGGTAGCCAATGGACTACATATCAAACAAATGGAAATATATCAGATGTAACTATAACAAATGAAGGTTTATACAGAGTATCTGCTAAAAATTCAGATGAATTAAATAATGAAAGCACAAGCAATACAACATACTTCTATGTAGACCATACAGCACCAACAATAACATTTGATAAAAATACAGATACAACATATAAAAAAGAACATAGTGTTGATGTAATAATTACAGATACTGGAGTAAAAATAATAAAAAGCGAAAGTTTAGAATATGGATGGAGTACAAGTAATCAAGTAGCACCAACAAAATGGAAAACAGCACAAATAAATAATGGACATGCAACTGCAGTAGGAGAAGGATATACTGGACAATATTATTTATGGATAAAAGAAGGAGTAAAAGATAATTTAGATAATACAATAACAGAAAAAACAAAAACAACAGGAACATTTTACTTTGATAATACAGCACCACATTTAGAAATAAGTCCAGATGGAGAAGAATATACTAAGCCAAAAGACTATACAAAAACAAAAAATATAACAATTACAATCCAAGATGACCACAATAATGAAATCAGTAGTAAAACATTACAATATGGATGGAGTTTAAGTAATGAACAACCACCAGAAAACTGGGCAGATGCAGAAATTTCAGAAATAAAGGAAAACGGAGCTCAAGTAGCAACAGGTAGAAAATATAAAGCAGAATTAAAAAATGTTGGAGGAGAAGTAACAGGAAACTACTATTTATGGATAAAAAATGGAATAGCAGATGGACTTGGTAATAAAATGGCAGAAAATTCAAAAAGTAAAAAACCATTCTACATAGATAATACTCCACCAAAACTAGACTTAACTGTAGTAAAGGGAAATAAACAAATAGTAATAGGAGTAACTCCAACAGAAGAACATAGTGGATTACCACTAACTAAAACATATCAATATTATATAAAAGCAAAAAATAATAAAGAAGCAGATAGTTTATTAGATGAAATAGAAACTGATGGAATTACAGAAAAAAATAGAGATAGTGAAGGATATAAACTAGTAAGTGAGATAGAACAAAAAGCTCATACATTTAAAAATTTAATAGAAGGAATAGAATATGACATAAAAGTAGTGTCAACAGATAATGCAGGAAATACAGGATATACAACAGTAACATCAAAGACAAAAATAATGTTACAAGGAATAACAGTAGAACCAGAAATGGGAGAAATAAAGGTAGGAAGTAGTATAGAACTAAATGCAAAATTAACACCAGAAGATGCAGATATACAACAAGTAATTTGGCAAACTGATGATCCAAATATTGCAACAGTAGACTCTAATGGTTTAGTTACAGGTGTTTCAGCAGGAAGAGTAACAATAACAGCAATAGGAGATGGAGGTAATGTTGGAACAAGTACAATAGTAGTACAGCCAAGAGAGGTAAAAAATGACCTTGATTTCTCAGGAGTATCATGGGAAAATCATTTAGCAAGTGTAACAATAACAAGAACAAGAGATAAGGAAAAAGAAGATGATGACACAAGCTTTATAGAGTATTCAATAAACCAAAAAGAAGGACCATATAATAAATTAGATGGAGATAGTGGCATAGTAAATAACCTAAGACATGGAGATACAGTATATGCAAGAGTAAATGATGGAGATTATCATTCACTAGAGAAAAATATAGTAATAAATGATAATAAACTACCAAACTTAGTTGTAAAGGGAAATGTTGAGTCTTGGCAAAGTGGAGCAGTAACACTTGAAATATATAGCTTTGATAATGAAACAGGATTAAAAAATGTAACAGTAAATGGTGAAGTAGTTCCAATGCACAAAATAAACGAAGAAGTAGATGAAGAAAATGAAGATTTTGCAAAAGAACAACAACAATTAGAACAAGCAGGTACAGAAGCGGAAGAACAAATAAAAAATAAAACATTAAAAGGTACATTTATAGTAACTAAAAATGATACTTATGATATAATAGCCCAAGACTTAGCAGGAAATAAAACAACAAAAGTAGAACATGTAAATTACATAGATGATGAAAAACCAGAAATAAAAGTAGACAAAAGTACAGAAGAATTAACAAAAGAAAATGTAACTCTAACTATGCAAGTAACAGATAACAAAACTGGAGTACAAAAAGTAACAATAAGTGGAGCAAAACTAGAAGAAAAAGAACTTACAAAGATTGAAGGAAAAGATTATAACTATACTTATGATATAGAAGAAAACGGAATATATGTAATAAAAGCAATAGACCAAGTAGGAAATATACAAACAAATACAGTAAATATAAACAACATAGATAAAGTTCCACCAACTATAGCAATACAATATAATTATGACCCTCAAAGTAACACAGAAACTGTAATAATACAAGCAGATGAAGAAATACAAAAAGTAGATAACTGGGTATTATCAGAAGACAAAACAAGACTAAGTAAATTATTCTTAGATAATGGGCAAGAAGAATTTATAATAAAAGACTTAGTAGGAAATGAGATAACAGCACAAATAAATGTAGAAGATATAGATGATGAAAAACTAGAAATATTATCTACAAAATATAGTACAAAAGAACCAACAAATGATAAAGTTACAGTAACAATAACATTAAATAAAGAAGTACAACCAATAGATGGATGGAAAATATCAGAAAATGGAACAGTATTAACAAAAACATATTTGTCAAACAAAACTGAAAGAATAAAAATAGAAGATTTATCTGGACATCAAGTTATAGAAACAATAAAAATAAATAACATAGACAAAAAAATACCAGAAATAACAGTACAATATAGTCAAACAGATTATACAAGAGATAATGTTCTTGTAACAATACAAGCAGATGAAGAAATACAAAATATAGAAGATTGGACATTATCAGAAGATAATATGACGCTAACAAGAGAATTTTCTGAAAATTATGTAAAAATATTAGATATTAAAGACTTAGCAGGAAACATAAGTAAAGCAGAAATAAACATACAAAACATAGACAAGCAAGCTC
>CANPWI010000005.1 GCA_947584125.1 uncultured Clostridia bacterium | reverse complement strand
AAACCATTAGACTTTTCAAAATATGGAAAAACAAATGATAAAGAAATTTTAGAAAAAGTAAGTGATGAAATAATGGAAACTATATTTAATTTGACAAATAAGAAAATTTAGTATATAATTATTACCGTTTTTAGTTTATTATTTAGGAAGAAGATTTTAATAATATGGAGCAAGAAAAATAATAACAATAACAAAAATATAAAAAAGTATATCAAACGAATATATAGAAGAAGGGGAATAATGTAAAATGAATAATGAAAAGATAAGAAATATAGCAATAATTGCACATGTTGATCATGGAAAAACAACACTTGTAGATGCACTTTTAAAACAAAGTCATATATTTAGAGAAAATGAACAAGTTGCTGAAAGAATAATGGATTCAAACGATTTAGAAAAAGAAAGAGGAATTACAATACTTTCTAAAAATACATCTGTTATGTACAATGATATAAAAATAAACATAGTAGATACACCAGGACATGCAGATTTTGGAGGAGAGGTAGAAAGAGTTTTAAAAACAGTTGATGGTGTTTTACTACTTGTAGATGCATTTGAAGGAGCAATGCCACAAACAAGAGAGGTTTTAAAAAAATCTTTAGCATTAAATTTAAAACCAATAGTTGTAATAAATAAAATAGATAGACCAGGAGCAAATCCAGCTAAAGTAGTTGATGAAGTTTTAGAGTTATTTATAGAACTTGATGCAAATGATGAACAATTAGATTTCCCAGTAGTTTATACATCAGCAAAGCTTGGAATTGGAAAAATGAATTTAGAAGATGAAGCAACAGATTTAAACTGTTTGTTTGAAACAATAGTTAATACAATTAGTGCACCAAATTGTGATGAAGATGGAACAATGCAAATGCTTGTATCTAATATAGATTATGATGATTATGTTGGAAGAATTGCTGTAGGTAGAGTAGAAAGAGGAATAGTAAAAGCCGGAATGCCAGTAGCAATTTGCAAGAAAGATGATAAAATTGTTAACTCAAAAGTAGTAAAAGTATATACACATGTTGGACTAGACAAAGTTGAAGTTGAAGAAGCAAAAGCAGGAGACATTATTGAGGTATCTGGAATTGCGGATATAAACATAGGAGAAACAATATGTGATGTAAATAACCCTGAAAAAATTGATTTTGTTGATATAGACGAACCAACTGTTACAATGACATTTAGTGTAAATAATGGACCATTTGCAGGAAGAGAAGGTCAATATATTACATCAAGACATATTAGAGATAGATTATTTAAAGAACTTGAAAAAAATGTAAGTTTAAGAGTTAAAGAAACGGAATCACCAGATTCATTTGAGGTAGCAGGAAGAGGAGAATTACATCTATCAGTTCTTATTGAAACTATGAGAAGAGAAGGATTTGAACTTTTAGTTTCAAGACCAAAAGTTATTTTTAAAGAAATAAATGGACAAAAATGTGAGCCAATTGAAAGATTAGTTGTAAATGTTCCAGATGATTGTATAGGAAATGTAATTGAGAAATTAGGAAAAAGAAAAGCTGAAATGGTTAATATGGAACCAGCAGAAGATGGACATACAAAGGTAGAATTTAAAATACCAGCAAGAGGTCTAATAGGATATAGAACAGAGTTCTTAACAGATACAAAAGGAGAAGGTACAATGAATCATATTTTTGATTCTTACGAACCATATAAAGGAGATGTTGTATCAAGAGTTAGAGGAACTATTGTTGCATTTGAAAAAGGGAAAAGTGTTACTTATGGTTTATATAATGCACAAGATAAAGGTGAGTTATTTATAGGACCAGGAGTAGAAGTATATGAAGGTATGATAGTTGGATTAAATTCTCGTTCAGAAGACTTAAGCATAAATGTATGTAAAGAAAAACACTTAACAAATACTAGAGCATCTGGTTCAGATGATGCATTAAGACTTGTACCACCAATTCAAATGTCACTAGAAAAAGCAATAGAATTTATACAAGATGATGAACTTGTAGAGGTAACTCCAAAATCTATTAGATTAAGAAAAAAGATATTAGATAGTAAAGAAAGAGAAAGAGCAAATAGAAATAAATAAGAGAGGTATAAATGAACAAGGTAGAGTTAGAAAAGATTAAGCAAAAAGCTTTACAAGAGCATATACCAATTATAATGGATGATACATTACAGGTAATTGATAAAATTTTAAAGGAAAAAAAGCCTAAAAAAATATTAGAAATAGGGACAGCAGTTGGTTATTCTGCAATATGTTTTTCTGAATATTTACAAAATAATGGAATTATAGATACAATTGAAAGAGAAGAAGATAGAGTAAAAGAAGCAAAGGAAAATATAATAAAAGCAGATGTAAAAGAAAAAATTAATATTTTATATGGAGATGCAGTAGAAATTTTACCAACACTTAATAGCAAATATGATGTTATATTTATAGATGCAGCAAAGGGAAAATATCCATTTTTCTTAAAAGAAGCAATTAGAATGATAGAAAAAGATGGAATAATAATTGCGGATAACATTTTATATAAAGGGTATGTAATGAGTGATTATAATAAACACAAACAAAGAACAGCTGTAAGAAATTTAAGAGAATACATAAAACAAATAACAGAAAATCCAAATATGGAAACACAAATTTTAGAGGTTGGTGACGGATTAGCAATAAGTAAAATAGTAAATAATTAAACATATAATCATAAAAGAGCTTTCTTTTGAATATATATAATAGTAGTATATATGACAAAGGAGAAAGCAAATGAATGTAACAGTAATTAAATTAAAAGATTTACTAAAATATCTAGTAGTAATGGGAATAGTTTTAATAACTATATCGTTAACTACTAGATTTTTTAATAAAAAAGAAAAAATAGATATTAATATAAACATACAGGATGTAACTCAAAAAGTTGAAGAAAAGCTAGAAAATAAAACTATGAAATATATATATAGCTTAATTATGCCTATTACAAATATAACAGAAGAAAACAATGAAAATATGAATCAACAAAACCTGAATGAACGAATTTTAAATATAAATTTAGGAATGATTGAAACTACCAAAATAAGAACAAATAATAATGAGAGTAATATAGAAGATAATCAGACAAATGTAAGTAATGAAGAAACTGAACAAGAAAATGAAATTACCAATAATGAAGAAGACTCTATTGAACTTGCAAAAACTGATGTAAACACACAAGTAGTAGAAGAGAATAATATAACACCAAGTTATACAGATACATATCAAGACATACAAATAAAAAATCAATCAAGCAATCCTATTACAGAGGATTTATTTGCAGAGCAATATGAATTTAAAAACACAAAAGAGGTTCTTATATATCATACACATACTTGTGAAAGTTATACTGCAACAGAAAAATATAATTATCAAATGACAGGAACATATAGAACAACTGACTTAAATTATTCTGTAGCAAGAGTAGGAGATGAACTTGAAAAACAATTATCTGAATATGGATATAATGTAACACATGATAAAACATATCACGATTATCCAGCATATAATGGTTCTTATGATAGGTCACAAGAAACTGTAAAAGCAATTTTAAATAATAATCCAGAAATACAAACAATGATAGATTTACATAGAGATGCAGTAGGAAGTAGTAACGAATATGCACCATCAGTATTAATTGGAGATGAATCAGCAGCACAGTTAATGATGGTTATAGGAACAGATGGAGGAGGATTATGGCATCCAAAATGGAAACAAAATTTTAAACTAGCAGTAATGATTCAGCAAAAAGCAAATGAGTTATATCCAGGATTATTTAGACCAATTATATTAAGAGATTCTAGATATAATCAGCATTTAACAACAGGAGCAATGATTATAGAGGTAGGAGCAACAGGAAATACAATGGAACAATGTTTAACTAGTATGAAATATTTAGCTAAAGTAATGAGTGAGGTAATAAAATTACAGTAAATGGAAAAAATATGTCAAAAAGTAGACAAAATGGTAAAAATATGGTATAATAATTATGCAAACTATATGTTTGTTAATAAAAGCGTGTTTAATTAAACACGCAAAAACCAAGGAGGAAGAAATGGAAGAGACATCAAAGAAAAAAACTAAAAGGAGGAATGCTGAAGAAACATCAAAGCGGATAGTTATATTAATAGTAGTGGTTTCACAGATACTCATGACTGAGGTTTGGGCGAAAGCTCAACCAATTCTCAGTTATGTTCCAGAAGTAAGTTCTGGAGAAACCACAGAAGAAATTCCAAAAGCAGTAACTCAGAAGTTATCTGAAGAAGTCACCAATGAAATAGAACCAAAAGCTGAAATTGAAGAAAAAGATGAAAACATATCTAATTTTATGACAGATGAGAATTCTAATGCTCCAGTTATAGAAAAAACTGCGACACATACTGTTCATAAAGTAGTCAATATGGATCAAATAACTTCATGTACAGCAATTACTGTCCACACAACAGCATATTGTGCTTGTGAAAAATGTTGTGGCAGAAAGAGCGATTCGTCTTTGATTGGTGTTACAGCTTCAGGAACAAAAGCAACAGAGGGACGTACCATTGCTGTTGACACTCGTATAATTCCATTAGGAAGCAAAGTAGTGATTGACGGCTTTGAGTACATAGCAGAGGATACAGGCTCTGCTATAAAAGGAAATAAAATAGACTTATATATGAACAATCACGAAATTGCAAAGGAGTGGGGAGTTCAGGAAAAAACAGTCTATATAATTTCCTAATTAAATGGCAAGGGTGGTATAGTTTACACCCTTGCTTCCTCCGTTTTAAACACTATAAAATTTAAAAAAATTAGTTTACAATAAAGGTATTTTGTTATATAATTAGGTCGATAAATTAAAAAAATAGTTAGGAGATAAAAAAATGAGTGAAAATCAAAATAATATCCAAGAACAAGAATTAGATGTAAATAAGTTAATGATTGTTAGAAAAGAAAAATTAGAAGAATTACAATCAAATGGTAAAAATCCATTTGAAATAACAAAATTTAATAGAACACATACAAGTAAACAAATAAAAGAAAATTATGAAGAATATGAACAAAAAGATGTAACAGTTGCAGGTAGAATAATGGCAAAAAGAATAATGGGAAAAGCATCATTTTGTACAATACAAGATAGTACAGGAAAAATACAAAGTTATGTATCAACAAATGATTTAGGAGATGAAAGTTACAAAGAATTTAAAAAATTTGATATAGGAGATATTATAGGAATTACAGGTTTTGTATTTAAAACAAAAACTGAAGAAATATCTATACATGCAAAAGAGGTGACATTACTTTCAAAATCTTTAAGACCATTACCAGAAAAATTTCATGGATTAAAAGATCCAGACTTGAGATATAGACAAAGATATACAGACTTAATAGTTAATCCAGAGGTAAAAGAAAGTTTTGTATTAAGAAGTAAAATAATTACAACTGTTAGAAAAATACTTGCTGAAAAAGGATATTTAGAAGTTGAAACACCAATTTTAAATACTATTTCTGGTGGAGCAACAGCTAGACCATTTATAACACATCATAATGCATTAGATATAGACATGTATTTAAGAATAGCATTAGAGTTAAATTTAAAAAGATTAATAGTAGGTGGATTTGATAAAGTATACGAATTAGGAAGAGTATTTAGAAACGAAGGAATGGATATTAGACATAATCCTGAATTTACAGAATTAGAGCTATATTCAGCTTATGAAGATTATAATGATATGATGAATATTACTGAAGAATTATTTTCACGTACTGCAGAAGAGGTTCTTGGAACTACAAAAATTACATATCAAGGACAAGAGATTAATTTAGCACCAGGATGGAAAAAAATCACAATGATTGATTCAATTAAGGAAGCTTGTGGAATAGACTTTAATCAAATAAATTCAGATAGTGAAGCTGTAAAACTTGCAAAAGAAAAAGGTTTAGAAATTACTGATAAAACAAAAGAAACAAGAGGAGATGTAATAAGTTTATTCTTTGATGAATATGTTGAAAAAACATTAATACAACCAACATTTATATATGATTACCCAGTAGAAATTTCACCACTTGCTAAAAGGAAAAAAGAAGATAATAGATTAACAGAAAGATTTGAAGTATTTATAGGTGGTCGTGAATATGGAAATGCATTTTCAGAGTTAAATGACCCAATAGACCAATATGAAAGATTTAAAAAGCAAGTAGAAGCAAGAGAAGCAGGAGATGAAGAAGCGGGAATGATGGATGAAGACTATATACAAGCATTAGAAATAGGACTTCCACCTACAGGAGGACTTGGAATTGGTATAGATAGACTTATAATGTTACTTACAGATTCAGCATCAATTAGAGATGCATTATTATTCCCAACTATGAAACCAATTTCAGATCACTAATACAACTAAATTTTAATATAAAGACCAGCTTATAATTAAAGGAGAAAAATGAAAATGTCAGAAAATAAAAATGAACCAATAGTTGAAATAATTAAAGAGTTAAAAAATTCTTATGAGGACTATAGATTAACACATAAAAAAGAAGAAATAGAAGATTGGGTTAGAAAGTTTAAAAATAAATATAAAACAAAAAATTTAAATATTGATATTTATTTTTCTAAAGCTTGGGGAGGTGGACCAACGGAATTAGAAAAAATGAATATTCTTTTTAAAGAAAGAAGTAATCAGTTATATTATTATGCTAATAAAAGAACAACGGGTGGATATTATATTATTATTTCTGATTTGCATAAAGATAAAGTTAATATAAGAATTGATTTCTCTAATGAACTAAAAGATGCTTGGTACAACAATAATGAACTAGGGGAATTAATAGAAAAAGAGATATATACAAATGCTTTTGAAGATTTAAAAGAAAAAGGTACTTCATTTGAATATATTAATTCAAATGAAACATCATATTTTGTAGATGTATCAAATCAAATAATGAATTATGTAAATGAATTAAATCAAATAATTCATAATTATCCTGATATAATGAAAAAATATTTAGATGAACATAAAGAATTAAGTGAAAAATACGAAAAATTATATAATGAATATAATGAAATAGTACACAGAAAACAAGGAAAATTATTTACAAAATATGTTTGGACATTAGTATATGAAAAAATGGGACTTGAGCCTATCATAGGTGATAATAATGCAAACACAATAGAAAATATTGATAAAAACGATGTAAAAGTAAATAATAATAATGAGTATAATTTTATGAATGAAGATGAATTCAATAAAATTATAGAGTTATTAGAATATAAGAAAAATATTATTTTAGAAGGTATTCCAGGTGTTGGTAAAACTTATATTGCAAAGAAAATAGCTAACCAAATAACTTCTAACAAAGAAGATAATATAAAAATAGTTCAATTTCATCAGAGTTATGCATATGAAGATTTTGTTCAAGGATTAAGACCAACTAATAATTCTACATTTGAGCCAGTTGATGGAATTTTGAAAACAATTTGTGATAAAGCTAGAAATAAAATTAATGATAAATTTGTCATAATAATTGATGAGATTAATAGAGGTAATATAAGTAAAATTTTTGGTGAAACTTTCATGCTTATTGAAAAAGATAAAAGAATTACTAAGGAACAAATAGAAGCAAATAAAAATAGCAATTATGCAGTTGTACTTCCTTATTCAAAAGATAAAAATAGTAAATTTGACATTCCAGAAAATGTTTACTTTATTGGAACAATGAATACTATGGATAAATCAATTTCTATAATGGATTTTGCTTTAAGAAGAAGATTTTCTATGTATGAGATTAAACCATGCTTTGACAATAGTGAATTTAAAAAATACATAAGTGATATTAATGATAAAAGATTAGAAACTCTAGTTCAAAGAATTAAATCAATTAATGATAGTAAAAATTTGGATGAAATAAAATTTGGACACAGTTATTTTTGTGGTTTAAATAAATGTGAGAATTTACATACAGTAATTGATTTTATAATTAATTATGAAATTCTTCCACAATTAAGAGAATACTTATTAGGAGATAATAAAAAAATCAAAAAATTGGATAAATTTTTAAACTCAGATGATGCTGAAATTTTATCTGTAGATAAGATCTTAACTAACGATAATGATGAAGATGATGAAACAAATGGAGAATAAAAATGAGCGATAAAGATAGATTTGAAGAAATAAAAGTTAAAAACTTTTATTATTTATTAGCATACGCTTTTAATGATGAAAAAATTTATTTTAATGATGATGAAAAATTTGGCACAGAACAAATGAAAAATATATACGATTTATTTTCAATTGTTTTATATATAAGATTAAAAGAATTATTGCAAAAAGGTATATATTGTGAGTATGTTGGATTTAATGAAGAGTTACCATATATAAAAGGTAGAGTTGATATATTAAATACAGTTAGAAGTAATTCTTTAAAGTTAAGAAATAGAGTTATATGCAATTTTGATGATTATTCTGAAAATAATATAATTAATCAAATTATAAAAAGAGCAATATATCAGTTGTTAAATTGCGACATTATGAATATTAATCGTATAAAATTAACAAAATTATATTATGCATATGAAAATGTTACACTTATTAATGATCCTAATGATATTGCATGGGATAATATAAAATTTAATAAATTGAATAATAAATATGCAGTTATAATAAAAATATGTAAATACATATTAAATAATTTAATAATGAATAAAAATAATAATAAAGAAAAATTTACAAAAATAGATGATGGTCAAGAATATCATAAATTATTTGAAAAATTCATTAGAAATTATTTAAATATTTATTTTAAAAAATATCGAGATAAACCAATTGATTTAAATATAAAAATAGATACAATTAAGTGGGACATAGATGATAACCCACAAAATATTAACGAAAAATATATCCCTTCAATGCATACAGATGTGACGATATCAAGAAAAAACAAGGTAAAAATCATAGATGCAAAGTTTTATTCCCATATTTTATCTAATAAAGGAATTAATGGATTTGATTCTAAAGGAATTAACATAAATAATTGGTATCAAATTTTTTCATATATAATGAATAAAAAATGGAAAATTGAAAGGAAATATGAAGAAGCTGAAGTTTCTGGTATGATATTATATATCAGTACAGGAGATGAATTTAACAATTTTAAAATAAAATCTTATGTACATGGTATGAAAATGGAAGTAAAAGTAATTGATTTTACTCAGGAATTTGGAGATCCAGAAAAAAATCCAAAAGATAATACTATAGCTGGGCAGATGAAAAAAATTGCAGAAGAAATATATAATGACTTAAAATAAAATTTTTTATAAAATATTATAAAGTTAGAATATAGAACAAATAAATTGATAAGTTTTAATAAATTCAATTTTGTATATTTGCTCTATGAAACCATTAAACTAGCTAAATAGCTTTTAACAAACTATAAAATGTGCTAAAAATTTTTATAAAGGGGAATATAGAATATGAAATTAAGTAAATTAAATATAAAAAAAATTAATTTAAATGATATTGATGAAAATTATTCTGCTCAAGATATATTAATGAAATTAGGAGAATTATATCAATTTGAAAGTGGTATATATGCATATGGAAATATATGGAATAAAATGCAAAGAAACATTGAAAATATAATTATTGATGAATTAGATAAAGCTGATTGCATTCAAGTTGATTTTCCTAAATTACAACCTAGAAAAATATGGGATCAGTCTAATAGATGGGATACATATACAAAAGAAGGAGACATAATGTTCACAGTAAATAACAATTTGGGTGAATATGGTCTTGCTCCAACTGCTGAAGAATGTGCTACAATTTTTGGTGCTAATAGACTAAATTCATACAAAAATTTACCAACAATATATTATCAAATAGGTGAAAAATTTAGAAAAGAAATAAGAGCAAGAGGATATTTATTTAGACCTAGAACATTTACAATGCTAGATGCTTATTCATTTGATAAATCTGAAGAAGATATGCATAAAACATTTAATAAAATGCATGATGTTTTCATAAATATATTTAAAAGAATTGGAATTAATGTTGTTCCAGTTGTTAGTGACGGTGGAACAATGGGAGGAAGAGTATCTGAAGAATTTCAAGCATTCACAAAATTAGGAGAAGATATAATTGTTTATGACGAAAAAAATAATGTTGGACTTAATAAAGAGGTTCTAGAATTTGAAGATAAAGAAACATTTATAAAAGCATTTGGTATATCTGATATAAAAAACTTGAAAGAATATAATTCAGTAGAATTAGGAAATAACTTTGAACTTGGAACAAAATATTCAGATTCAATGAAGCATTACTATATTGATGAAAATGGAAAAAATATGCCTTATTATATGGGATGTTATGGAATTGGACTAGGAAGAATTGTTGCTTGTATTATAGAAAATAATATTATAAAAAATGAAAAAGGAATAAAAGGATTTGCTATACCATATAATCTAGCACCATATAAGGTTCAAATTATATATACAGAAAAAAATAAAGAAGAAGCAGAAAAAATTTATAATATGTTATTAGATAATAATATAAATGCAATTATAGATGATAGAGAAAACTTAAACATTGGAAATAAAATAAATGATGTATATGTTTTAGGAACTCCAAAAATGATAATATTAGGAAATAAATTTGATAAAATTAATTATGAAATCGAAGATACAAAAACTAATGAAAAGATAGTAACAACATTTGAATCAATTATAGAAAATTTAAAAAACTAATTTAATATAATAATTATAATATCATTAAATTCAAAGGAAAAAATAAAAGAAAGGTGAGAAAATTATGTTTTATCAAGATAAAAGAACAACATATATAATATTAGGAATTATGGCTTTATCATTAATTGTAAAGTATATGACAAATCAAGGTGCATTACTTAGTCTTATCTTAACAATACCAGGAGTATTAATTGCTATAACATTTCATGAATTTGCACATGCTTTTGTTGCAGATAAATTAGGAGATGATACTCCAAGAATGGAAGGAAGATTAAGTCTAAATCCATTTGCTCATCTAGATCCTGTAGGTTCATTTTTATTATTAGTTGCAGGATTTGGATGGGGAAAACCTGTACGTGTTAATCCAAGAAATTACACAAGAAAAATGAGCATGGAAAAGGGAGAAGCTTTGGTTTCAGTTGCAGGACCTATAATGAATTTTATATTAGCACTAATATTTACAATTATATATTGTGCATTATATAAATTCGCTCCTATATCTTTTTTTACATCAGAAATAGGAAATGTTGTACTTTTAATGTTAAGTGTTACAATTAGTATAAATGTAGGTTTAGGAGTATTTAATTTAATACCATTACCACCACTTGATGGTTCAAAAATATTAATTCCATTCTTACCATATAATGCAAAATCTTGGTTTATAGAAAATGAAAGAATTTTTTATATAGTATTTGTTGCAATATGGATTACAGGAATTGCTGGAACAATTATATCTCCTATTATAAATGGAATCACTGGATTTTTAATTAAATTTGGTTCACTAATATTTGGACTTTAATATAGTGCATTAAAGAAAGGAATTTATAAATTGAAAGAAGAAATAATATCTCTAGGTATAGAAACTAGTTGTGATGAAACATCTGTTGCTATTTTAAAAAATGGAAGAGAAGTTTTATCAAATATAATAGATTCACAAATTAAAATACATGAAAAATTTGGTGGAGTTGTACCAGAAATTGCTTCAAGAAATCATGTTGAGGCAATTTCTAATGTAACTAATAAAGCTTTAGAAGAAGCAAATGTATCATTTAAAGATATAAATCTTATAAGTTGTACTTATGGGCCAGGACTTGTAGGTGCACTTTTAGTAGGAGTTTCTTATGCTAAAGCTTTAAGTTTTGCATTACAAAAGCCATTAGTTGCTGTAAATCATATAGAGGGACATATTGCAGCAAATTATATTACTTTTAAAGAATTAGAACCTCCATTTTTATGTTTAGTAATATCTGGAGGACATACACATTTAGTACATATTAAAGATTATACAGAATTTGAAATACTAGGAAAAACAAGAGATGATGCAATAGGAGAAGCTTATGACAAAGTTGCAAGAATAATAGGACTTGAATATCCAGGAGGACCTAAAATTGATAAATTAGCAAAAGAAGGAGAAGCAAATATAGAGCTTCCAGAAACACATTTTGATAATTTAGACTTTAGTTTTAGTGGTATAAAAACAGCTGTATTAAATTTATATCATAAAAATCCGAAAACCAATAAAGCTAATCTTTGTGCTAGTTTTGAAAAAGCATCAACTAATATGCTTTTAAGAAATACAAAGCTTGCAATAAAACAAACAGGTTTGAAAAAGCTTGCACTTGCTGGAGGAGTATCTGCAAATTCATATATAAGACAAGAATTTAAAAAATTGGAAGAAGAATTAGGAATAAAAGTATATTACCCAAATTTACAATTATGTACAGACAATGCAGCAATGATTACATCTGCAGGATATTATAATTATTTAAAAGGAAATATTGCAAAAATGGATTTAAATGCAATACCAAATTTAAAAATCGGAGGATAAATTATGGCTATATATGCAATAGCTGATTTACATTTATCTTTTAGTAATCCAAAACCAATGGATATATTTGGAGATAATTGGGTAGGTCATGAAGAAAAAATAAAAAAAGTGTGGAATGAACTTGTTACTGAAGATGATACGGTATTACTTTTAGGAGATTTTTCTTGGGCAACATATTTAAATGATGCAAAACAAGACTTTGAATACTTAAACAATCTACCAGGAAAGAAAATAATGCTAAAGGGAAATCATGATTATTGGTGGACAACAGTTACAAACATGAAAAATTTTTTCAAAGAAAATAATATAAATAATATAGAATTTTTACAAAACAATAGCTTTTTAGTAGAAAATTATATTATAGTTGGAACACGAGGTTGGAATTTAAAAGATGAAGAACAAGATAGTAAAATGATAAAAAGAGAATTAGAAAGATTAAAATTATCTATAAATGATGGTATAAAAAAATATGGTAACGATAAAGAAATGATAGTATGTATGCACTATCCGCCAATAACTAAATCTGTAATAAATAATCCAGAAAAAGAAATGTTTATAAATATAATGAAACAATATAATATTACAAAATGTATATACGGACATTTACATGGTGAATCACAAGAAGAAGCAATAGAAGGTGAATATCAAGGTATTAATTTAAAACTTATAAGCGCAGATTATTTAAAGTTTAATCTTTTAAAATTAAATTAATACATTGCATATTAAAAAAAATTATTATATAATTAATTATGCTTAAGTTTATCATTTCTTATGATAGCTTTTATAAAGTTATAAAATAGGTGGGAGTAATGAATAAAACAAAAAGAAAAATATTTGAAACCTCATTAGAATTATTTGCTAAAAAAGGTTATGATGCAACAAGTATTGAAGAAATAACATCAGTTGTTGGAGTTGCTAAAGGAACATTATATTATCATTTTTCTAGTAAAGAAGAAATATTTAATTTCTTAGTTGAAGAGGGAATGAAATTATTAAAAAATAGTATAGAAATTAAAACATCAAAACTAGATAATGTAATAGATAAAATAAAAGCAATTATATTAATTCAAATAAAGGTTATAGTTAAATATGAAAATTTAATAGCAATGGTTCTAGGTCAAGTATGGGGAAATGAACACAGAAATCAAACATGTAAAAAATATGTTTTTGAATATATTGATACTATACAAAAAATTATAGAACAAGCAATTCCACAAGAGGATAGAGAAAAGAAAAATACAGAAATGATTGCAACTACAGTATTTGGGGTTACATGTTCTAGTCTAATATATAAAATGAGAAGGAATGAAGAAATAGATATACAAAAATTATATTCAGAATTTACAAACTCAATATTATCAGGATTAATGATGAAATAAAAGGAGAGATAATAATGGAAAAAAGGCTTCATAAATATGTAGAATTTACAGATTTAAAAGATATGTTAGAAAAAACGGGAAAATTATATGGTGATAGACCAGCATATAAGTTTAAAACAGACGAGGAAGATAAATTTGATATAATTACACATAAAGAATTTAGAGATGATGTAAATGCATTAGGTACAGCCTTAATAAATTTAGGATTAAAGAATAAAAGAATAGCAGTTATATCAGAAAACAGATATGAATGGGGACTTGCATATCTTGCGGTATGTTGTGGTACAGGAATTGTTGTTCCAATGGATAAATCATTACCAGAAAACGAAATAGAAAGCTTAATAGAGCGTTCAAAGGTAGATGCTATTATCTATTCCAAAAAATACAATAATATAATGGAAAAAATTAGACAAGAAAATAAATACAACTTAAAAATTTATATATCTATGGAAGAAAATGAAGAAACACCAAATGTTTACATTGAAAAAGAATTAGTAAACAAGGGAAAACAATTAATAAAAGAAGGAAATAGAGAATTTATTGATGCAAAAATAGATTCAGAAAAAATGGGAATAATGCTATTTACCTCAGGAACAACTGCAATGTCAAAAGCTGTTAGCTTATCACATAAAAATATTTGTGCAAATATAATGGACATAGCATCAGTAATAGAGTTAAATGAATATGATACATTATTATCTTTTTTACCATTACATCATACTTTTGAATGTAGCGTTGGATTTTTATACCCATTATCAAAAGGTTCAGCAATAGCATTTTGTGATGGAATTAGACATATTGCAGATAATATAAAAGAATATAAAATTACAGCTATGATTTCAGTTCCAATTCTTTTTGAGAATATGTACAAAAAAGTTATTAAAGGAATTGAAAAACAAGGAAAATTAGAAAAAGTTAAAAAAGGAATAAAAATTAGTAATTTCTTATTAAAATTTCATATAGATATAAGAAAAAAATTATTTAAAGAAATACATGATAAATTAGGAGGAAAAGCTAGACTATTTGTAAGTGGAGCAGCAGGACTTGATCCAGATGTAGAAAAAGGATTTAACGAATTAGGATTTAAAGTTTTACAAGGATATGGACTAACAGAAACATCACCTGTAATTGCAGCTGAAAATGATAAATATACAAGAATTGGTTCTGTAGGAAAAGTATTTCCTAGTTTAGAGGTTAAAATTGATAATCCAAATGAACAAGGAATTGGAGAAATTGTAGTAAAAGGTCCAAGTGTAATGCTTGAATATTATGAAAATGAAGAAGCAACAAAACAAAGTTTAAAAGATGGATGGTTTTATACAGGAGATTTAGGATATTTTGATAAAGATAATTTCTTATATATAACAGGAAGAAAAAAGAATGTAATTGTACTTAAAAATGGTAAAAACATATACCCAGAAGAATTAGAAAACTTAGTAAACAAAATAGAAGGAGTTAAAGAATCTATGGTTTATGGCAGACCAGATTCTGATGGTGATACAACAGTATGTTGTAAAATTGTTTATGATAAAGAAAATATAAAAGAAATATATAATACAGAAAATGAAGAAGAACTTTTAAAAATAATTAATGATGAGATAAAAAAAATAAATAAATTAATGCCAGCATATAAATATATAAGAAATGTTAAAATTACAGATGAAGAATTAATAAAAACTACAACGCAAAAAGTTAAAAGACATGAAGAACTTGCAAAAATATTAAGTGAGGACAAATAAAAAGCATATTAATATATAAATGACAAGTACCAGTAAAATAAAAAAATTTATAATAAAAAATATTATATAGAAATAAAATATTAAAAAAATTTAAGAAAAAATGTAAAATAGTGTTGACATTTGAAATAATTTTGTAATAAAATTGTAAAGAAAAAGAAAAATAAATTTTATTAATAGCTATTGTAGTTTTTTAAAATAAGGTATATAATCTATTCAATAAAATATATTACATAAAACAAAGGAGGGGGTTTACATTGGCTAGGAGAAAATCTGGCATAGTAAACGTAAGAATGGTAATTACAGAAGAAAAAATACTATCTAACATAGATAAGGTTCACAAATTAATAAATCCAAATAGTAAAAAACAAATTGTGCAACTAGATGATGATACATATTTCAAAGATTTAATTGAATCAATAAAAACATATTTAATAGAATATCCTAAGAAAAAGAATTTTCCACCAGCAGTATATAAATCTGCTTATGGTTTAGTTGAGTATGCAACAAATCAATTTGAAGAAAATACAAAACAAATTGAAGAATTAATTAGACAAAGAGAAACAAATATTGCACTTGCTGGAGAATTAAAGGATATCTTAAAAATAGTAGATAATAAAGAAAAAAATTGGAAAAATGTAGTTAAAGAAGCTAATGATAAATTCCAAGATGATATAATAGATACACTAGGAATAATAGGAAGATCTAAAAGTAAAACTTCACAAAACTATACAGATGCAATGAAATTAATTAATGCAAGAATTAATAATCTAGAATCAAATGTTCATATTGAAATCGATATGGAAAGAATAGAAGATAGGTCAAAAGCATTAAGCTATATAGGAATAGAAATTGCAGATGCATTAAAAACAATACCAGAACCTATTGAAGAAAATGTTATTCAAGCAATAGAAGAAGCAAATGCAGTAGAAGAAAACAATCAATATATTGAAGAAACACAAATTATGATTAAACCAACCTTATGGCAAAGAATTAAAAATTGCAAAGTAGTTAGAGCTATTAAAATGATAACTAAGATAAGACTAAAAATCGAAATACCAGCACTTCCAGAAGGAAGAGGAGAATAAAAACTATAAAAAAGAATCAAATAAAATATTTGATTCTTTTTTTATTTTCCTAATTTTTTTTCAAAATTATAAGCTATAACAAAGCAAATTGAAAAAAATATTAATGAAATTACACCATTTAAATCAAAAGTAAATCCAGGAAATATAATAAATATTGAACCTAGTACAAATCCTATAATTCCATAATAACTTTCAGAAAAGTAATTTTTAAGTAAAAATTTAATAATGAATAAAAATATTAACCCACCAATAACTAATCCTATTCCAAAAGGAATTAAAATTTGCAAATCAACTGTAGAAATAGCTAATAAATATGTAGGATATATTCCTAAAATCATTAAAATAGCTGTACTACTTACACCAGGAACAACAATTCCAATAGACATTAATAAACCACATAACATTAAATATAAATTAGAATAATGTGAACTAGTTAACGAAAAATCAAAAGTAGTTTCAAATTTTAAAAGTACTAGTGTTAATGTAAAAGTGATAATGGTATAAATTAAATAATGGGGTTTAAATGAACTATTGTTATTTGCTTCTTTAAATAAAATAGGTATTGTTCCAAGAATAAATCCTATAAAACTAAAATTAGTAATTGTAGGATATGAGGTAAATAAAAAATTAATAATATTTCCAAACAACACAATACCTATAAATGCACCAAATGCAATAGGAAAAAGAAATTTAAAATTTTTTCTTATATCCTTAAAAAAGCCTAAAATACTATCAATTAATTTTTGATATATTCCAAAAATAACTAAAAGAACTCCACTACTAATACCAGGCAAAATAGCACCAGCTCCTATAACTATACCTTTTAATGTATTAATTATAAAATCCATATATAACCTCCAAGATATTGAAAAAAAAGAAAATAAGTGCTAAAATTACTACAGTAAATTATATTAAGAGAGGAAAAAAATATGTCTAATAAAAATAAATTAAATATTGTATTAGTAGAACCAGAAATACCACAAAACACTGGAAATATTGCAAGAACATGTGCAGCAACAGGGGCAAAACTACATTTAGTAAAACCATTAGGATTTGATATATCAGAAAAAGCTGTAAAAAGAGCAGGATTAGATTATTGGGATAAACTTGAAATTGAAGAACATGAAAGTTTTAATGAATTTTTAAATAAATATAAACCAGAAGAAAATAATATGTATTTTGTAACAACAAAAGGAAAGCATGTATATTCAGATGTTAATTATTCAAATATGGAAGAAGTTTTTGTACTATTTGGAAAAGAAACAAAAGGATTGCCAGAAGATATCCTAAAAAAATATATAGATAATGCAATTAGAATTCCAATGAAAAAGGGATTAAGGTCTTTAAATTTATCAAATGCTGTAGCTATTGTTACTTATGATATATTAAGACAACAAAGTTTTAATAATTTAGAAGAAATAAGCAATTATTTTGATAAATAAAGGAGAAATTATGGAAGAAAAAATACCACAATTTTTATTAGAAAATTTAAGTAAACAATATAATGAGGAAATTCTAAAAAAAATTATAGAAGGATACAATGCTAAAAGATTTGTAACATTTAGAGTAAACACTATAAAAACAACAGTTACAAAAGTTGAGGAAACATTAATAAAAAATAACATAGAATATGAAAAGGTAAAATGGAGTAAAGAAGCATTTATTGTAAAAAATGTTAAAGAAGATATAATAAAAAAATTAGATATATATATAAATGGAGAAATTTATCTACAAAGTTTATCATCTATGATACCTGCAATTATATTAGAACCAAAAGAGGGAGAAAATATACTAGATATGGCGGCAGCACCTGGAGGAAAAACAACTCAAATTGCTACAATAACTAACAACAAATCATATATAACAGCTACTGAAATTAATAAAATTAGAGCAGATAGATTAAAATTTAATATAGAAAAACAAGGAGTAGCAGGTGTAAATATAATGATACAAGATGCAAGAGATTTAGATAGTATGTTTTCATTCGACAGAATTTTATTAGATGCACCTTGTAGTGGTAGTGGAACGATAAATTTAAATAAAGAAAAAACAAATCAAAAATTTAATGAAAATATATTAGAAAAAATAACAAAAACACAAACTAAATTATTAAGAAAAGCTATTGAAATATTAAAAAGTGGGAAAGAAATGGTTTATTCAACATGTTCTATATTACAAAGTGAAAATGAAGATATATTAGAAAAAATATTAAAAGAAAAAAAGGCAGAAATAATACCAATAAATATAGAACAATTTGAGGAAATTCCAATTTTGAAAACAAAATTAAAAGGTACTATAACTATATGTCCAAATGAATTATATGAAGGTTTCTTTGTAGCAAAAATAAGAAAAATATAGATATATAAGGAGAATTATATGAGTAAAATTAAAGATGTATTTTCAAAAATAGGAGAAAATGTAAAAAATAATATAAAATATTATAAGGGAACATATATAGCAATATTTATTGTTACTATATTTTTTCTTATATTCGTTGATAGTGATATATTTGAAAAATATATTTATGATAAAATACTTATTATGGGACTAGTATGTTCTACAACTAATTTTTTTATTGAAAATATTACAAAAGATAATAAAAAAAGAATAATTGGGTATGTAATAAGTTTTATTATTGGAATTATATTTAATATATGCTTAAATTTTAGTGAAAATATTATACCAAAAATTTTAGCAGTATATTTAGTAACAGTAATTTGTTTAAGTATATTTAATATTATAAAAAATTATAAAATAAAAACACATAATTATTTATTACAAGTTTTTCAAAATTTATTTTATACAGGTATTATATATTTAACTTTAAATATAGGATTAACAATTATAGTATCAATTTTTTCAGTATTATTATGGAGTAGTGGGATACTTGGAATATTAACAAGAGTACAAATAGCATTAATAGGATTTTTCTTAATGCCAGGAATTATATATGCATTTACTAAAAAAGAAACTGAATTATCAAAATTTATAAAAGGATTAGTTGATTTTGTTTTACTACCACTTGTAATAATTACAATGATAATAATTTATATTTATATGGCAAAAATAATAATAACTTGGCAAATTCCATCAAATGCAATATATAGAATATTAGCAGGATTATTTATATTAGCATTACCAATATGGACAATGGCTTATGATGAAGAAAGAGAAAATGAAATAGTTAAAAGAATAGTAAACATATTGCCTATAACTTTTATACCATTTATTTTTTTACAAATATATTCTATTTCTACTAGATGTATAAGCTACGGAATAACTCCACTAAGGTATATTTCATACATATTTTTAATATTTGAAATTGTATCAATATTCTTATCAATATATAAGAAAAAGGAAAAATTAAATTATATATTCATATTAATACCTATTATTATAGCAGTAACTCTTATAGGACCATTAAATTATGAAACAGTATCTAATAAAAGTCAAGCTAAAATATTAAAAGAAAATTGGCAAGAAGGAGTAAATTATGATGACTTAACAAAAGAACAAAAGGAAAAAGCTAAAAGTTCTTATACATATTTAAAATATGCAGATAATGCAAAAAAATATATAC
This sequence comes from uncultured Clostridia bacterium, assembly GCA_947584125.1. Lineage (GTDB taxonomy): Bacteria > Bacillota > Clostridia > TANB77 > CAG-508 > CANRMR01. The sequence continues at coordinate 3,890 of CANPWI010000005.1, read as the reverse complement.
CAGATTATATAGATAAAGAAAAATTAGAAGAAGATTTAGATTATAAGAGTGTAGAAAATGAATATAAATATATGTATTATGCAAGAGATGAAAAAGATGATGAATGGATAGATATATCAAGATATTCACAAATAAAACAAATAAATATCTCTAGTTATAACAATGAAAATTCAATAAAAGAATATGAAAAATTATTAAAAGACTTAGTAAAAAAATACAATGATAATGAAAAAGAAACTATAAACTACTTAGAAAATAATTACATTATACAAAAAAATGAAAGTGAAAATATTTATATTAAATCTATAAATATAAAATATAAAAAAATTGGAAATGAATTTAGTATAGAAAATTATACTATTAAGGGTTATTTACTAAAATAATATAAATTATTGTAATTTGTACTTTTATGTGATATAAGTATTAGTGTAATAAATAAAAACAAGAGAGGAAGAAAATAAGAAAATGAAAAAAGTAAAAGATGTAGTAAAAAATGCAATGCAAGGTTTTTGCATGGCACTTGCAGATAGTGTACCAGGTGTATCAGGAGGAACAGTAGCATTTATATTAGGTTTTTATAATAAATTTATAGATTCATTAAATGCATTAATATCTAAAGATAATGAAGCTAGAAAAGAAGGAATAAAATTTTTATTAAAATTAGCTGTAGGCTGGATAATAGGAATGGTGCTAGCATCACTTGTTCTTTCAAGTATGTTTGAAAACCATATTTATGGTATAAGCTCATTATTTATTGGATTCATACTTTTTGCAATTCCGTTAATAATAAAAACAGAAAAGGAATGTTTAAAAGGAAAATACAAATATTTAATATTTACAGTAATAGGAATTTTAGTAGTTTCATTAATTACATATTTTAATCCAACCTCAGGAAATGCATTAAACATAGATGTTTCAAATCTTAATTTTGGTCTTTGTTTATATATATTTTTTGCAGGAATGATAGCAATATCTGCTATGATATTGCCAGGAATATCAGGTTCAACAATACTTTTAATATTTGGTATTTATATGCCAATAATTAATAGTATTAAAGAATTATTACATTTTAATTTTTCATATTTACCAGTTTTAATAGTATTTGGATTAGGAGTACTTACTGGAATAGTTTTAATTATAAAACTTGTAAAACTTGCATTAGATAAATATAAATCACAAACAGTATATACAATAATTGGTTTAATGATTGGTTCAATATATGCAATTATAATGGGACCAACATCACTTGATAATGCTAAGTCTGCATTATCATTTGGAACATTTAATATAATCGCATTTTTAGTTGGTGGATTAATAATATTCGGCTTAGAATATGGTAAAAAATTTTTTAAAGAAAAATAAAGGGAAATAGTATGAAAGATAAAAAGAAATTATTTAGGAATTTAATATTTTTTATTTTATTAATAATACTAACATTTTATATATTATTAAAAGATCAAAATGTGTTTGAAATTTTTAATATATTAAAATCAATAAAAATTCAATTTGTGTTAATTGGAGTATTATGTATGTTCTTATACTTATCAGCAGAAGCAATTAATATTGGTAGAACATTAAAAATGTTAGGAACAAAAAGCTCATATGTAAAAAATTTAAAATATGCAATGATAGGTTTTTTCTTTAGTTCTATTACTCCAGCAGCAAGTGGTGGGCAACCAATGCAAATTTATTATATGTATAAAGAAAAAATACCTGTAGCACAATCAACATTAACGCTATTAATAAATTTAACAAGTATGCAAATTATAACTATTGGATTAGCTATAATAAGCTTAATATTTAATAATGAATATTTAACAGGATTTTTAATAATGTTCTTTATTATAGGAGTATTACTAAATTTAACTGCGTTAGCATTATTAGTAATTGCAATATATTCAAAAAGATTATCTCAAGGATTAATAAATTTTGCAATTAAAGTAATGAAATTCTTTAAAATAAAAAATATAGAAAGTAAAAAAGAAAAATTAGAAAACGAACTAATAAAATATCAAGAAAGTGCTGTATATATAAAAAAGAATAAGATAATTATGCTAAAAACAGTATTAACAACTCTAATTCAATTTATATTATATTATAGCATAACATATTGGACATATAGAGCATTAGGTTTTAATGGAGCATCAATATTTCAAATTATATCAATGCAAGCAATACTATATGCAACAGTTTCAGGAATACCATCACCAGGAGCAGTTGGAGTTAGTGAAGGAGCATTTTTAGAAATATTTAAAACTGTATATCCAGAAGGAATGATAAGCAGTGCAGTTTTATTAAACAGAGGTATAAACTTTTATCTTTTTGTAATAATATCAGGAATATTAACTATTATTAATCATTTAAAATTATTAAAAATAGATGATAATAATATAAGTGAAAAGGAAATATAAAATGGAAGATTATGAAACAATAAATATTGTATTTGGAAAAGCTTCAATAGATAATATAGATGAAATTATAAATTTATATGCAGAAAGAATGAAATGGTTTAAAGAAAATGGCATAAAGCAGTGGAGCAGATATTTAACTAATCATCCAAAAGAGCATTTTATTAGTATAATTGAAAAAGGTAATTACTATATTTTAAAAAAAGAAAATGAAATAATTGCAGGATTTGAAATATCAACAGATAGTGGTGTTTGGAATGATGATAAATCAAATGCGTATTATTTGTGTAAGGTAGTATCAAAAGTAGGATATAGAAATCTTGGTAGTGAAATATTTAAAATAGCTAAAAACATAACAAAGGAAAATGAAAAAGATTATTTAAGAATAGAATGTGTAAGTTCAAATAAAAAATTAAACGAAATATATGAAAAAAATGGATTTAAATATATAAGAGAAGGACAAGACTATTATCATTATACTTTAAGGGAGTGGAAAGCAAATGAATAAACCAATTATTGGAATAGTAGGAAAACATATTAAAGATGATAGCATTAGAACAAATACTTTAATTAGAGATGAGGTAAAACAAGCTGTATTTGATAATGAAGGTATTGCAATAGGAATATTATCTCCAAATGAAGAAATACAATATGCTAAAGATGAATGGAAAAATATTGAAGAAAAAATAGAAAAAGAAAAAATAATAGAACAAATAAACTTATGTAATGGCATTATATTACAAGGCGGTAGCACAAATGAAGCATTTGAAAGTTATATTGCAAAATACTGTTATGAGAATAATATTCCGTGTTTAGGTATATGTGCTGGACAAAACAGTATTGTAAGAGGAATTGGAGGTACAACTTGTGAAATACCTAATCCTGAAAAACACAATAAACCAATTGATAACTATGTACATAGTATAGAAATCGATAAATCATCAAAATTTTATAATTTAATAAAAAAAGATAAGATTATGGTTAATTCAAGGCATAAACATTCTATTGATAAGTTACCTATTTTATTAGATAAAGTTGCCTTTTGTGAAGATGGATATCCAGATGTTGTTGAAGCAAAAAACAAAGATTTCTATATAGGCGTAAGATTTCATCCAGAAAGTTTGTATAAAATAGACGAAAACATGAATAATATATTTAAAAAATTTATAGAAATATGCAAAAACAAAATATAATAAAACTAGTAACCAAAATAAAACACCTTTCATATTATATACAAAAATGTGAAGGGAGTTTATTTTTTATGGACTATGAAATTATGATGAATGGAAATGTAAAAATTGGACAATATGCTCCAGAATTTGAAGCGACAACAACAATGGGAAAAGTATCATTATGTGATTATAAAGGTAAATGGCTGATTTTATTCTCTCATCCAGGAGATTTCACTCCTGTGTGTACAACAGAAATAATAGCATTTAGTAAAGCTAATACATATTTTGAACAAATGAATACATGTTTATT